>JASLJB010000211.1 GCA_030152605.1 Acinetobacter sp.
GCTTAATGGCATTTCAACTGGGTGAAGACAACGACACTGGCATGAATGAGATGAACCTCATTCCGCTGATTGATATTATGTTGGTATTGATGATCATCTTTTTGGTCACGGCAACCGTTGCTAACCCATCAATACCATTAACTTTACCAAAAACCACTGCGGATATTGTTGAGCCGCCACCCCAACAAGTGACCATCAGTATCAATGCCGATGGTGATCTGGCATGGGGCACCGAAAGTATTGATTTAGAAGAGTTACAAAAGCGATTCGACCAAGCTGCACAAGGTGATGTGAAGCCGTCTATTCAACTCCGAGCGGATAAAGATTCACGCTATGATACCGTTGCCCAAGTGATGTCGCGTGCAAGCGAAGCCGGCTTAAACGATATTGCATTCGTGAGCGATAACTAAAATAGCTTGGACTTGAGCAGTTGAATCTGTCTCGTCCTGAAATACAAAAAAGCGATCTTCACGGATCGCTTTTTTTGTCTTGAATATTATCGTTGTCGCTGCCTAAAACGATGTGACTACTTATTTCATCAAGTTTTGAAATTTACTACGCAGCTTCATTAACTTCGGTGGAATAGCAAAGTTACAGAACGCTTGCTCAGGATTGCGTTCAAAGAAGTTTTGATGATCTGTTTCGGCTGGATAGAAGGTTGGCCATGCGGCTAACTCAGTTACGGCTGCAACACCATCCGCTTTGAGTGCATCGATATAGTCTTTGGCCTGTTGCTGTTGATCTGCGTTGGCATAGAAAATCACAGAGCGGTACTGCGTGCCGACATCATTGCCTTGGCGATTCAACGTGGTTGGATCATGCGTGGCAAAGAATACATCGAGCAAGTCTTTGAATTGAACCTGAGTTTCATCATAGTCAATCAAGATGACTTCAGCATGATTGCTATTGCCTTCACAGACTTGCGCATAGGTCGGGTTTTCAGTATGGCCACCTGCATAACCACTGGTGACTTGATTGACGCCTTTTAAGGCCAAGAATACGGCTTCTACACACCAAAAACAGCCACCACCAAAAAGTGCTTGTTGCATATTATGTCTTCCAATGAATGAAATGAGTGATTTAAGGGGAGGGAGTTTGAATTTCAGTATTTAAGTTTAAGAATATTTTGCAATGCAGTTCAAGTCTTTATTTGCATCTTATTTTACTGCACTCACAGGGCTGAAAAGACCGAGATACGGTCTCTTCAAGCACGCTCAGCCCGATCAGAGCTGAGTTTAAGCCAGTGTGCTTTAACGTGCGATTTGGGTTTTAAAGGTTAGCAGTACATTGCCGTGTGGATCGAGTAATTTTAGCGTGTTGCCGTAAGCTTGATAGCCAGTGACTTTGGCCAGTGCTTGGTTAAAATCGTTGGCTTGTTGCATATTGTCCATGCACATCATTTTGGTGGATGCGAGCGCTGAAAATTGCAGTTGTTTTCCTTTGATCTCATAGCCACCCATGAGGCGATTACAGCCATCTGTGCCGCTTACACGCTTATTGGCCGCATCAAATTGCAGTGTTGCCACTCTAGACCCTTCAGCCGCTGGTTTGACCTCTGTGGCACCGATTTGGCTAAGTGTCCAAGTATTGCCTTGAAGTAATTCGATATTTTGCTGTTGCTGCGCTTGACCGGGCAGGCTGTTACAGCCAACAAAGCTAAGAGAGGAAGCCAATACTGCAGTGGCAAGAAGATTTTTAAACATCATATTGAGTCTCTGATAAAAACAGTTGCACGCTATAAAAACAAAAATACATCTTCATCACTAGCCCCACTGTGTATGGGTTTTTAGTCTAGTTCTTCATACTTATATTACAAGTCTCGTCTCACTGCACCGTTTTAGTAATAAGGCCTTGACGAATCAGTGCAGAGAAATGTTCACTACTTTGATCTGGCTGTTGTAAAAAATCTTGGGTGCGTGGATTGATATGCGCATGTTGATACCATTGCTGCATGTCCCAAGCCGGATCTAAGACACCGAGATCATAGAGATAGTTGGGGATATACCCTGAGACCAATAAACGATAGTCACTCGGTAAACTATTGGACTCGATGGCTTGCGCCATATCAAAGATCAAGGTGGTGCAGTTACTGGTCACGGTGTTATACCATTTCGGCTGCGCATTGAGCTGATCTGAAGTTTTTAAGTACTCTAGAAACAAAGCTTTCATCGCCGGTTTAGGCATGTGAATCGGGAAGAAATACACATCTTCGCCACGCACATTACTGCGGGTGTAGACGATGTCTTTTTCATCGGCCGCAATCAAGCTCAGTTCAAACTGGCGAAAGAAGCCACCCACAGCAGAGAAGGATTCAGTTTTTTCTTTGCGGATCTCGATCGAAAACACCAAAGGTTTCTGATCTTCAAAATCAAAACTGACCAAGGTGTGCGCAATTTGTGGCCCCATCCAATAGGAGGTGATGATATTGATACCGGTGATTTTATTGAGATCGTAATGACGGGTTTCCCAACGCTCCTCAAAATCATCGACACTTTTCCAGTCAAAGTTACGCACATTGTGGATCGTGACTTGATCGCCTTGTTTTTCATAACTAAAAATATTGGCAACATCGGGACTCCAGTCGCGGTCTTGCTTGGCGGGAATATTAAAGTACCAAACCAAACTGAGTGCAAACACCGCGATATACAACAGGATATCTTTGCGGCGACTTAATAGGTGTTGGCTAAAATAAATCCCCAAGACACTAAGCGCAAATACGATCCAGACCCCGATCAGTATGCGACTGATCAGCCAGCCGCCCGGTTGTTGAATCCAAATCGCAAGGCTCAGCCACACAGAGCTCAGGATCACAAATAAACTAAAGGCGGCATGAACGATCATCATACTCAGTGCCGCAAAAAATTCTTTTTTCCCGATATTGTGCATATTTTTTCTTTAGTTATGTGATGTGTTCACTATTTTCGGTAGGTTGCGAACTCAAAAGCAATCCTCGTTTTGTCATCAATATGTTGCTCATTCGAGATTTTATTGAATTGTTCCGGGATGGCTGGATAGTGAGTATCGCCTTGTACATCGAGTTGAATGTGGGTCAGCTCTAAACGGTCTGCGATTTCGATGCTTTGTTGAAAGATTTCACCGCCACCGATGATAAATACACAGTCTGGTTTCTCAGATGCCAATACATCGGCTTGCGCCTGTTGCAGCGCGTCTTGGATACTATGCGCGACTTTGGCCCCTTCAAACTGCCATGATGAATCACGGGTGATGACCCAATTGATTCGATTTGGCAATAGACGCCCCATCGACTCTAAGGTTTTACGGCCCATAATCACCACGCCACCTTGGGTGATGGCTTTAAAGTGTTTGAGATCAGCAGAGATATGCCAAGGCAGTTGATTGCCCTGACCGATGCACTGCTGTTGATCCATCGCCACCACATGTACTACTTCTAAGCCATTAAAACTCATACTGCGACCGCCGCTTTGATTGCTGGATGTGATTCATAACCGATAATTTCAATATCTTCAAACTTAAACTCAAAAATATCTTTCACTTCAGGGTTGAGTTTTAGCTGACACAGCGGCAATGGCGTGCGGGTCAGTTGTAGTTGTGCTTGCTCAAAGTGGTTGCTATACAGATGCGTATCGCCGCCGGTCCAGACGAAATCACCCACCCCAAGGCCGCAGACCTGCGCGATCATGTGCGTGAGTAGGGCGTAGCTGGCGATATTGAACGGCACACCCAGAAACACATCGGCACTGCGTTGGTAGAGTTGACAGGACAATTTGCCATCCTGAACAAAGAATTGGAACAAGGTATGACATGGCGGTAAGGCAACTTGACCGGCTTCTTTTGGGTTCCAACCGGAGACGATCAGACGACGTGAATTGGGGTTGGTTTTGATTTCATTCACCAACCAAGCGATTTGATCAAAGCCATCCGCTTGATAGACCCCATGCTGATCTTGGCTCGCAGCAAAGTTACGCCATTGATGACCATAGACCGGTCCGAGTTCACCGGCCGGACGGCCAAAACGTGCAGTTTGTTCAGCTGTTGACCATTCATCCCAAATACTGACTTTATTGTCTTTGAGATATTGCACATTGGTGTCGCCTTTGAGAAACCAAAGCAATTCAATGGCGATAGAACGGAAGTGAACTTTCTTGGTGGTCAGGAGTGGGAAACCTTGGGAAAGGTCAAACCGCATTTGATGACCAAACACTGAGCGCGTGCCGGTTCCGGTTCGATCTCCCTTGTCCCCACCATGGCTAAGAATGTGTTGTAAAAGGTCAAGATAGGTTTGCATAGGTGTTCCAAACTCCGCTGAGTTGCCGACCTCTCACAGAGGTTGGGCACTGAGCATTACATAAAGTGTAAATAGTAAGAAAAATTCAAGAAAGCAATTATACCAATCCCTGTCAGTTTATAAAGGAAAGCGATGGACGAAGTTTGTGGCGGGTTGGGTGTCGGTGTTGATCGACGCCGCATAAGACCGGTCTGTGCTGAATAATTAAGCTGTTGTGCGATATAAGAATAAATGCATTGGTCGATAAAATCCCAATAAACCATCTCAAAAATAAATGCTTAAGTAAAACAGATCTCAGTTTGTAAAATTTCTTACATTTTTAGTCTGCATGATTGATTCATATGGGTTTAATCTATTGCCTTTTTTAAAGATTGCATGGCTTTAAGGGTTAAAGACTTGGGATCAATTTGAGCGTTCAACAGAGGTTTTATCATGGCTTATCACCATCACGCCGATATCCAACAGGTTCAATATGCCGAAACGCAGCAGATTTCAAACCCCTCGACACAGCAGTTTAAAGCCACCCTACGTGAACAACCCAAGCCAGCATCAGTCAGCCAAAACAATAGTCGTAGAATCAATCACAGCATCAGTATTCAAGCTTTTTCTAAACATCTATCCAGTATTTCTGCGACCACCAGTTCACAGAAATGCGCTGCCAGCATCCGAGTTGCCTTACAAAGTGCAGGGGCGCGGATCGTCAACCATCCCGTTGCCGCAGCAGACTGGGGCAATACACTCAAAGATCTTGGCTATCGGCAGATCAAGCCGGCATTTGAGAAACCGCAGCAAGGCGATATTTACATCATTGACCGAACCAAGTCACATATCTATGGGCATATCGCTGGATTTACTGGTAAAGAATGGGTTTCAGACTTTAAACAAGCGGGGCATGCAGTCTATAAAGGCAATGTCAGCTACCGTTATTTTAGATTAGGTTCTTGAGCGCACTGCATACGCAGTACGCTTGCACATACTTTAAAGCTGAGATTTTTTAAACTCATCAACGCTGCTGATCTGCACCTGATGTTGCTTGTTCGATTGGGTTTGGTGGCGCTGGATCGCCAGATCGATCAGGGTGGAAATCAAATCCGGATAACTCAATCCACTTGCCTGCCAAAGCTGTGGATACATACTGATATTGGTAAAGCCGGGCAGTGTATTGACCTCATTGACCACCACATCCCCATCCGCTTTTAGGAACACATCTACCCGTGCCAACCCCTCACACTCCAGTGCAACAAAGGTTTTAAGTGCAATGGCTTGGATCTTGGCGGCTGCTTCTGCTGAGATATTGGCAGGGATCACGGTATTGGATTGACCATCGATATATTTGGCCGCATAGGAGTAGAACTGATCTTGGGTGATCACTTCACCACAGACACTGGCGCGGGGCTGATCATTGCCCAATATGGCGCATTCGATTTCACGACCAACGATGGCCTGTTCGATCAGTACTTTACGATCATAAGCAAAGGCCAACTGCAGTGCGCGATGAAAGCTCGCATAGTCTTCGACTTTACTGACACCAACGGAAGAGCCTTGGCAGGCCGGTTTAACAAACAGGGGTAAGCCCAATTGCGCAGTCGCTTGCTCAAAGAGCTTACGATCATCTAATACTTTTTTTACCGCGATATAGGGTGCAACCTGAATTCCTGCCTGTATGAGTAGGCGTTTTGTGATCTCTTTATCCATGCAGATCGCAGAGCCCAATACTGCTGCACCGACATAAGGCAACTGCGCAAAGGCCAATAATCCTTGTAGACTGCCATCTTCACCCAAAGTGCCGTGGATGATCGGGAAGATTACATCCAGTTGCGACAGCGCAGTGATTTGCTCAGTGGGAGCCGACTCAAAAAAGGCAGCGTGATGGCCGGGCTGTAGGCTGAGCGCGCGTTCAGATGGCACCAAGGCGATCCGCTCAGGATCATCGGCATGTTCAAGGAAATGATTCAAATCGCGCAAATACCATTGGCCTTGCTGATCAATGCCGATCAGTGTCAGCTCAAAACGATCACGATCGATGGCTTGAATAATATTTTTAGCGGATTGGAGCGAAACTTCATGCTCCGAAGATTGACCACCAAAGATCAGCCCAACATTAAGTTTTTTCACGTCCTGTGCTCTTGAAAACCATTGAAGCGCTTAGCATAGCGGGCAATCAGCGCATGGGACTGTTGGGATTTGGTTGCTGTTATCGCTTAAGCTGGACTGCGCAATGCCGCGGCAATCAGGAATGAGACCCTAGCCAAAACGTCTTGCACGTTGGCTAAAGATGGACATCAAGAACAGTCCAAAAGCCGCGAAGCCAAACACTTGGATGATCAAGATCGGCTGTTGCAAGCGCGGGATTAGCGCGATGAACAGCACTAAGGCCAGCAGCGGTAGAAAGCGTAATACTATCCACAACGTTTGAGGTGCTGCATGCTGTGCCTGTTGACCAGATCGTAGCTGATACAGCACATGCGTGAGCATCCCGATCAATAATGCGATGACACTAAAGTGGGCTTCGAGTTTATTCAGCGTTGAGCAGTAATACAGCAGTGCAAAGGTCAGGACACAAATCACCAATTTGAGCTGACGCGGACAACGCGCTGAATACCAAAAGTCGAGCATGCTTTACATCCTTTTAAAAATCGATCTCAGCTAAAACGAAAGCTTAATATGGCGCAGAGGGTGGGGTATTTTTATTCAGCAGCGACAGCGGCGAGAAGATACACACTGCCAATGCCATAAAGCCGATGCCTTGCGCGCCAAGGATCAACAACTCTTGTTGTGCTTTGGCAAAGATCAATGCAAATAACAACGCGATCGGAATCCAAGTCAAAAGTCGGTACAGCATACCCGTGGGATTTTTTGCAGCAAAATAAACTTTGCAATAACGACAAATCAGGAAAATTACGCCGCTACCGACAAACATCAGGATCGCATCTAAGGGCAGCGCTTGCAGACTAAACAACACGGCGGTGAACACGCCAATGCCGACTAAGATCAAGAGTTTGCGTAGTAAAGAAACTTTGGGATCAAACCAGAATTCAAGCATAAGACATTCAACGATCAGAGAAGTACAAACTGTAGCATAAATGAAAACGGGGAAGATCAATTCTGATCTTCCCCGTGCTTATGGTGTTGCAGCAGAGAAATTAAGTGTTTTTCTGCGGACCCCAGTCAAAAATCTTTTTCTGATAGGCGTACCAGATCATCCACAGTCCGACCAAAATCATCGGTAGAGACAGCATCTGACCCTTGGTCATCCAACCAAACAAGATATAGCCCTGATCGATATCCGGCTCGCGGAAGAACTCCATAAAGAAGCGCGCACATCCGTAACCCATCAAGAAGATTGCAGAAACCGCCATACGTGGTCGCGGTTTGCTACTGAACCACCATAGAATGATGAACAGCAATAAACCTTCACACAGCGCTTGATAGATCTGTGACGGGTGACGAATCAGTTGCAGTGGATCGGTAGGGAAGATCATGCCAAATGCAAAGTTTGGATCACTGACTTCACGGCCATAAAGTTCGCCACCAATGAAGTTGCCCAAACGACCAAACATGAGACCGGTTGGGACACAAGGGGCGATAAAGTCGAGGGTTTCAAACCAAGTTTTCTTGTATTTATGACACCAGAACAGCATCGCGACCATCACGCCGAGGAAGCCGCCGTGGAAGCTCATGCCGCCAGTCCAGACTTTAAACAACCAAATTGGATCAGCAAGGAACTGACCGAATTCATAAAAAAGTACATAACCGATGCGACCGCCGAGCACGACGCCGAGCGCGCCAAAGAACACCAGATCGGACACCATTTCACTATGCCAATCGTTACGTTTCTTGGCACGATAGGTAGCGAGTCCCCAAGCACATAAAAAGGCCAATAAATACATCAGTCCATACCAATGCACTTTGATTGGCCCTAGCGACAATGCTACGGGATCAATATTCGGGTAGCTCAGCATTGCTGCTCCTTGATTCGATATTTTGCACAGATTTTAGCTGAATCTAGGCAAAAATGTTGTACATTCAATGTGTAAT
>JASLJB010000218.1 GCA_030152605.1 Acinetobacter sp.
AATTAGAGTATATTAGGCGATTCTCCTTTTTTTAATCAATCAACCAACAATAGATTGCTGGTCAATTTCCTATTGGCGCAACAATGATTGTGGAGTGACCATGGCATTACGACATTTTCTTACTTTAGCCGACTTAAGCACTGAAGAGTTAAACCGCATCATTCAACGAGCCCAAGAGCTCAAACGCATGCAACATCAGAATGAAGTTTTTCAACCCTTTGTGGGTAAAGTAATGGGAATGATCTTTGAAAAATCGAGTACCCGTACCCGTGTTTCTTTTGAAGCCGGTATGAGCCAATTTGGCGGTAGTGCGATTTTTCTGTCTTCTCGAGATAGCCAATTGGGTCGCGGTGAGCCCATCGAAGATTCAGCACGCGTCATCTCAAGCATGTTGGATATCGTGATGATCCGTACCTTTGGTCATGACATTGTTGAGCGCTTTGCTCAAAACTCTAAAGTACCAGTCATCAATGCATTAACCGATGACCATCACCCTTGCCAACTATTGGCCGATGTACAAACCTTTGTTGAGCATCGTGGTCCGATCGCTGGCAAAACTGTGGCTTGGATCGGTGATGGCAATAATATGTGTAACTCCTATATTGAGGCGGCACATATGTGGGGCTTTAAACTACATATTGCATCACCGAAGGGTTATGAACCCCAAGCTGAATTCTTAGATAAGTTTGCACACTGCGCACAACTATTTGATTCAGCTGAAGCTGCAGCCACAGGCGCTGATTTGATCGTGACTGATGTGTGGGCCAGCATGGGCCAAGAGCAAGAGCAAAAAATCCGTGAACGTGCATTTGCCGACTATCAAGTCAATGAAAAATTGATGGCTGTGGCACATCCAGATTGCTTATTTATGCATTGCTTGCCTGCGCATCGTGGTGAAGAAATTTCTGAAAATATGCTGGATCACAAAAATGCAGTGGTTTGGGATGAAGCAGAAAATCGCCTGCATGCCCAAAAAGCATTGGTTGAATTTCTCATTAATGAAAATTTAAAATCAGCCTAACACTCCCCTGATTTAGAAATTAAAAAAAGCGATATGGCTCATCCATATCGCTTTTTTTATTTTTGCTTTTTGCTTTTTGCTTTTTGCTTTTTGCTTTTTTATATAAATCACATCACAACATCACATCTTAAGGCTTAACAGCGCCTCATAACTTAAGCTGCTGATTTAAGGATTAACGCAGCAAGCCTTGGGGCTGTAAAATAATCACTGCAGCGCCGACCAGTACCACCGCCCCACCGATCAAATCCCAGCGACTCAAGCTGACTTGATCGACAAAACGCAACCACATCAAAGCCGAGAAAATATAAATTCCACCATAGGCTGCGTAAATACGTCCCGATGCTGCCGGATGCAAGGTCAGTAACCAAACAAAAACTGCCAAACTCAAAATCGTCGGCAACCATAACCAATGTGAACGGCCTTGATTAAGGATCAGATATGGAAAATAACAGCCTAATATTTCTGCAAAGGCCGTCAGTAAAAACAATAAAAATGTAGTGATGACTTTGGTCAACTGAATATCCATAACACCCTCAAAACATCAAGCACAATCCCAACAACAATCCCAACAACAACAACAACAACAACAACAACAACAACAACTTCAAGCGCAACGAAAAGGCTGCTCAAACAAATAACCCGTGAAAATCACGGGTTAAGATGATCAAGATTATTTTTAAGCGGGTTCTGCAGTTTGGTCTTCAAACACTTCAAGTTTTAAGCCGATGATCTTGTCGTTTTCTTTTTGCACTGAGACTGAGACGTTACCGCCATGATCAGCCAACTCACCAAATAAGATCATTTCAGCTAATGGCTTTTTCAAATGCTCCTGAATCAAACGCTGCATAGGACGAGCACCCATCAAGCGATCATATCCGTGCTCAGACAACCAATCTCGGGCACTTTGATCCACATCCAATACGACTTTTTTGTCATCAAGCTGCGCTTGCAACTCAGTCAAGAATTTATCCACCACGGACTCAATCACCGTCATTGGCAAGGCTTTGAATTGAATAATCGCATCTAGGCGGTTGCGGAACTCCGGAGAGAACGCACGCTTCATGGCTTCTTGGTTGTCGTTACTGTTGTCTTGCTCGTTAAAGCCGATACTGGTGCGTGAAATACTTTCAGCACCCACGTTGGTGGTCAACACAATGATGACATTTCTAAAGTCCGACTTGCGACCATTGTTGTCCGTCAAGGCACCATGATCCATCATCTGCAACAACAGATTAAACACATCAGGATGGGCTTTTTCAATTTCATCTAACAACAACACACAGTGAGGATGTTTGTGCACCGCATCAGTCAACAAACCACCTTGGTCATAACCTACATAACCCGGAGGTGCACCGATCAAACGAGAAACCGCATGCCGTTCCATGTACTCAGACATGTCAAAGCGTACCAATTCCACACCGAGCATTTTCGCGAGCTGTTTGGTGACTTCGGTTTTACCCACACCCGTTGGCCCAGCAAACACGAAACTACCGACAGGTTTATCTGGCGCTTTTAATCCAGCACGAGACAACTTGATCGCAGAAGACAAGGCACTGATGGCATCATCCTGACCAAATACAACACGTTTTAGATCACGCTCAAGATTCACCAAGACGGTTTTATCATCTTTAGACACCGTTTTCGGCGGAATGCGCGCAATTTTCGATACGATGTCTTCGATATTTTCAACCGTAATGACTTTATCCTCGGAGTCCGCTTTTAAGCGACGCTGCGCACCCGCTTCATCAATGACATCGATGGCTTTATCTGGCAAGAATCGATCATTAATAAATTTGGCAGACAACTCGACCGCCGAAACCAGGGCATTGTCATCATATTGCACATGGTGAAACTCTTCGAACTTGCTTTTTAGACCGCGAAGAATATCAATCGTTTCAGTGATCGATGGCTCATTGACATCGATTTTTTGGAAACGACGCGATAGTGCATGATCTTTTTCAAAAACTTGGCGATATTCTTGGAAGGTGGTTGAACCGATACAGCGCAAGCTACCATTGGCCAATGCCGGTTTAATCAGATTCGATGCATCCATGGTACTGCCCATACTTGAGCCTGCACCAATGATCATATGGATTTCATCGATAAATAACACCGCTTCCGGTTTCTTTTTCAAGGCATTCAGCAATTGCTTTAAACGCTTTTCAAAATCACCACGGTATTTGGTTCCTGCGACCAAAGCACCAATATCTAAACTATAAATTTCAGCATTGGCCAACGGCTTAGGCGCCTTGCCATTCATGATCAGCCATGCCAAACCTTCGGCAATCGAGGTTTTACCCACCCCAGGATCACCGACCAGCAAAGGGTTGTTTTTACGGCGGCGACATAGAATTTGCGCGGCACGTTCAATTTCTTTTTCACGTCCAATCAATGGATCAGTTTTACCCTTTTGCGCTTCTTGATTGAGATTCAGGGTATAAAGCTCAAGGGGTCCTGCATTTGACGAGGTACTGACATCGCTATCGACATCATCAACTTCTTCTTCGACCTGAATTTCATCTTTACGTGCACCATGTGACAGGTATTGCGTCAGCGTCAAACGATTGATTTGATGGCGTTTGAGTAGATAAACTGCAAATGAATCACGCTCAGAGTACATTGCGACCAGAACATCTGCACCTTCGACTGTGCGATCACCGCCACTCGATTGCACATGGAAAATAGCGCGCTGCAAAATACGATCAAAGCTCTCCGTCGGATGCGGCGCTTGATCGCTATTTTCAGGTAATTTTGGGGTGTGCTGTTCGACGTATTCCTCAAGCTCTTTGCGTAAACTGACGATCTCAGCACCGCATGCTTTGAGTGCATTGACTGCAGAATCATTGTCGAGTAAGGCCAGTAATAAGTGTTCAACGGTTAGAAACTCATGCCTCTTTTGACGAGCCATGCTAACAGCCAAACGCAGTGAGACTTCTAATTGACGACTGAGCATGGAAACCCCCTTATTCTTTAGGCTCAATCTGACAAAGTAATGGATAACCTTGTGAGCGAGCGTAATTATTTACTTGGTTCGCTTTGGTTTCCGCGATTTCTCGTGGATAAACACCCGCAACCCCTTTGCCTTCATAGTGTACTGTTAGCATTACTTGAGTAGCTTGGTCAAGATTTAAAGCAAAGTATTGTTGTAAAATTTCAATTACAAAATCCATCGGGGTATAGTCATCATTGAGCAGCACCACCGCATACAACGGCGGGCGTTTCAACTGAGGTGGTGCAGTTTGTACTGCAACATCTCCATCAGCATCCTGATGTTGCGAATCGTGCAGACTGGGATTGAAATGCCAGTCTACATAGCCCGTTTGATTAAATGAGGCTTTAATTTCACTTAAACTGATTTGACGCTTGGGAGTTCGCATATTTCTTAAGTTCATCATTTATTTATTGCACATTGCCTTCAGCTTGCGGTACTTCGGACGCAAAGGTCGCCAAGCTTTCCACTGCCTTACCACGCTGCCAGCTAAATCGTTTAATCACCGGCGTCGCGCCATTGAGTCTGACCTCAATATACTGTGGTGTATAGCCTTTTGGCATGGTCCACCGACCAGTGAGACGTTGGTAATCATCAAAATTAAAGTTTTTGACTTCCATCGGCACCACTAAAACTTCTGTACCGCTGATCAATCTGATTTCTACACTACCACTGACCTTACGATTATTTGGGCTCACTTGAATCAAATCAACTTGATATTCATAAGCATTTTCAGGCAAGGGTTTTACAGCGAGATTTTGCACGGTCAGGCTGAGGCCACCACGTTGTCTTAAAATCTCTCGATAAATGCTGCTCATGCCATCGACTTGAACTTTCTCAGACTTGGCTTTGTTGAGTGACTCGAATAATTCGTTTGAATTACTGACTGCAACATCACGTTCCTGAATCGCAGCATTTAAGTTTTTATTGAGTGTGGTTAAGCTATTTTTTTGCTTCTCCACCACTTCAACCAACTGCTTTGCGTCTGCATCATAGCCGACGACGGTCAGGCCTTGGCGATGGCCGACCGTATAGCCCAACACTAAACTTCCAGCAGAGAGGACCACTGCGCCGACAATCAGCGGGAAATTACCCTGTAATACAGGTTTTTTAGGCTTAGCCTTTGATTGTGACGCGGTATTCATTTCATTGTCTTGCATCGTCATCTCTGAAATTTGGATTAAGTCAAAACAGATATTTAACCGCAAAGTAAAATATCTGTGAAGCGATTAAGCGTAGTTTAAGGTAATAAGCCAATCCCTTCTAGTCCTGCTTTTTCTTCAAAATCAAACATGAGGTTCATATTTTGTACCGCCTGACCTGCCGCACCTTTGACTAAATTATCCTGTGTAACCAAGATGATCAGTTTATTGGCTTGGATTCGATGCAAGGCAATACGCAATTGGTTCGCACCGCGTACGCTACGCGTTTCAGGTGAACTGTTGGCAGGCATGACATCGACAAAAGCTTCTTCGGCATAGAACTGCTCAAACAAATCTTGTAGATCTAAATCAACCGCTTGTTCAGTTAAGTCCACATAAATAGTGCTGAACATGCCACGAATCATCGGCACCAAATGCGGTACAAATATCAGTTGATCGAACTGACCTTTGAGACCCGAGATATTTTCAAGTGCTTCAACGATTTCAGGGTGATGGCGGTGGCCAGATACGGCATAGGCCTTAAAGTTATCGGCATTTTCAGAATAAATCATGCCTAAACTGGCTTTACGCCCTGCCCCAGAGACACCAGACTTGGCGTCAATAATAATACGGTCTGTATGGATCAGAACATTTTCAGACTGTAGAAGTGGCGCAAGACCCAACTGTACTGTGGTTGGATAACACCCCGGATTGCCAATCACTTGTGCCTGTTTGATTTTTTCACGGTTCAGCTCAGTCAAACCATAAACTGAATCTTTTAAGATCTCGGGGCAAGCATGTTCTAGGCCATACCATTTTTCAAACTGCGCCAAATCTTGAAGACGGAAATCAGCAGCAAGATCAATCACCTTGGTATTTGCAGACAACAGTTCTTGTGCGTGCTGCATCGCCACACCGTGCGGGGTCGCAAAGTACACCACATCACATTGTTTTAGTGCATCAATCTTGAGATCTGAATAAACCAAATCCGTATGACCCCGTAAGCTCGGGAACATATCATCGACACGGCGCCCTGCTTCCGTACGCGAAGTCAACACCTTGACTTGAACATTTGGATGTCGTAGCAAAAGGCGCAACAATTCTACACCCGTATATCCTGTACCACCGACTATTCCAACTGTAATCACGACATTGACCTCGAATTAAAATGTTTTGAATAACGCTGTAGTATGACAGGAAGTTTAGCTTTTCCAAGCTGTTTTGATATTGGATTGAAATGTTTATATTCAAACACCGATCGACTCAAATCGATCGGTGTTGTTTTAATAAACTACTTCAGGCTGTGCTCTTGAGTGCTTGTGGCATATTCAAGATCTAAAAAATTCCCATCCTCATCAAAGTGCAAGATTTGAGATTTCTGTTGTTGCATTCTGGCCAGAATCTCCACCGGAACGATAAAACTTTTTGACAATTCTGCATTAGTCACCAAGGGTGGAAACTTGCGTCGATCCACACCAGAGAAACGAATCCAGTTGTAATTTACCCAAATCAGAAACAGCGCACCTAGGATCAAGATCATCACGGCTAAATGCGTGATACTCAAAATACTGCTCCGCGGTCGCACATGAAATACCAACTGATCAAGAACTGTCGCGCCCTCAAACCACCACAACAGCACGGTCACAAGCGGTAAAAACAAGCCAACCCACACCATCCAACCCACAATGTGCAAACCATAGCCAGCGGTTTTATTGCGTACATAATCTGGTTGATCAATATAGGCCGGCAATTCCAATTCAGACACGGGCTTGACCACATAGTGCTGCGAATCTGCCTCCTGCGCTTCGGTCTGTTTAAGTTTAGACTGCGGATCAAGTGCACTCATTGCTCTGACTCCTGTTTAACTTCACTGCGGAATCCGCGATCCGGACTGACCCAGCGCGCACGCTGCTTGGATCTAAAAATCGTTTTCGGAAGCGCGACCACGGTGGTCATCACGGTTAATAACCAAAAGAATAATGGATACCAAATCACCCAAAAGTAATTACGCAGGAAACGTCCGCGGTCGTATTTTCGGTCGATGATTAAGCTCACTGAGAATTGAATCAAGCAGGTGATCCCAAGCATCACGCCATACCACTGCGGCAACATCGATTGGATCGCCCACTCACCCGGTAAAGAAAAGAACAAACCATAGAGATATAACAAAATCACGATAAAGATGCAGTAGGCCCAAACCACACTGACCATAGACTCAAATACGATCGGAAACATACGTCGTAAGTGCCAATGAAATACTTTAGGGAAGTAAGCAATCTGAACCTCAATACCGCCTTGAGCCCAACGCAGACGTTGTTTCCACAAGCCTTTAAAAGTTTCGGGCATGTAGATATAGCACAGTGCATCCGGTACATAGTGAATATCCCAATGGTCAAACTGTAGACGCCAGGACACATCAATATCCTCCGTGATCATGTCATCGCGCCAAAAACCAATCCGGTTCAATGCCGACTTACGAAAACCGGCGATCGCACCAGATACGGTAAATATTCGTCCATAGCTGCGCTGCGCGCGTTTGATCAAGCCAATAATCGAGGAAAACTCAGCCACTTGGATCTTGCCCAAGACACTTGAGCGATTGATGATGCGCGGATTGCCGGTCACGGCGCCAACTCGCGGAAAAGTCACTAGATGATGCATCATCCACAGCACCGCATGCGGATGTAATAAAGCATCACCATCAATACAAATCAGATATTCGTAACGGCTGACCATCGCCCCTGCACGTAAGGCATAGGCCTTGCCTTGGTTTTCAGCCAAATGCACCACGCGAAGTTGTGGATGTAGTTGTTCGAGTTCATTTAAGATCGCTGCGGTTTGATCCGAACTGCCATCATTCACCGCGATGATTTCAAAGCATGGATACTGGCTTTGCAGCGCATACTTGATGGTTTCACGCACCTGATCCTGCTCGTTAAAACACGGAATAATAATGCTACAACCTGCACTACTCGGTGTGGGTTGGCTGCTGCGAAAGGCTTCACGCTTGAGATAAAACCAAACGCCCCCCACGATCCACAACCATGCCATCAATAAGGGATAAAAAAATGCAAAACCAAAAAATACATCACTGATCCAAATACTGCTTTGTTGCATGTCCATTATCGCTGCCCTCCTTTGACGTCTTGCTTCGCGCTTTGAGTGTCTTGGAATGGATCACGATAGGTCAGCGGACTGTCATTCAGACTCAAGGCTGAATACAAGTACTGGTGGATGGCTTGAGCATTTTCAAAACCATAGTTATCGACTGCCAACTTCTGCACTGCACGCGTTTTCAGCATTTGAAAATCCTTTTGGTATTGCTGCATCTCGGCGGCAGTGGCATCTGCTTTGATTTTAAAACTGATCATAAGATGTTTTTTTCTTTCCTCATCAAGCTGAGTCAAGTACTGCAACAGTGCGGCAAAGACCCGCGGTTGCTGCACTGGATCCAGCGTGAGATAGGTGAAATCTGTATGTTGCCGCATCCGTGTCAGTAAAGAATCAAGCCCTTGCAGTTGGGTCTGACCCACATCAAATTTGACCGCGGTTTGATGGTTATTACTAAAGTTGGTGTAATAACGCGACTTCTGCTTCATGCTTTGGATGGCAAGCAAGAGTGAATCCAAACTTTTTTCACAGTCTGAACTTAAGGTCGGTTGGCGGATAGCACAGGCCAAGGCATCGCCACCATCCAACATCAAGCCCTCGATCGAGGCATTGTTCTTGACTAAATCTTCGACGGTCTCAGCAAATACCTGCTGTTGTGTCATCGCCAAACTCAAGGGTAATTCGGCATACGTCCGATTAAAGATCCGAGTACGACTTTGCCAAACGGCACGATTGAGCAGATCTTGCTGCATCGGCAGATGTCGATTGGGGAAATACGCCACATAGCCTGTTGCTGAGGTAGGATCTGCACTAACAGCTTTGAAGATCAGAGTATTGCTTTGTAAGGCATGGACCCGATTCAGCATCAGTCCAAGCTTCTCATCTGACTGCGCTAAGCTTGGGCTGAGTAACGCCGCCAAATCCACATTTAAAATCCGCTTCGACTGTTTATAAGGTGCGATTTCAAAGCTCATAAACTCCACCATCAACTCATGAATTTGCTCAGGGGTCGGATTCTCCATGATCAAAGCACGTTGATGAATCACCGGATCTTGGGCCGCGGACATTTTCTTGCCCAAACTAAAAGACCAAGTAAAGCCTGCCTGATGCGCCAGATCAGAACTCTCTTGGGTGACCGCACCATAGGGCCAAAAGATCGCAGTCGCGTTAATGCCCAACTCACGATCCAAAATATTTTTGGAGCGTTTCAGGTCTTGATATACCCGCTGACGATAAGCAGCATCAGTTTCAAACTGCTGCGTGATTGGATCATAGCCACGTGCTGCAGCGCGGGGTTGGGTATTTAACTGTGGATTGGCCACTAAACCGGTATGCATATCATCTGAGTGCGAGCCAAACTCAACCCAACCGGATTGTTGCATCTCGCGCATTTGCGCCCAGTTCATCAAATTCCCCTCCCCATAGGCCTCGTAACCATCCTGGGTATTGCCATTAATCCAACTGGTAGGGATCGCAAATACAGCAGGAATTTCATAGGTTTTCAGCAAGGGAAAAACGCGTGTATAACTGCTTAAGGCCCCATCATCAAACGTCAGCAGTACCGCTTTCGCCGGCAGTTTTTTCTTGTTTTCGCGCGCCAACTGCAAATCTCGCATTGAAATCGCTTGCCAGTCAGACGCCTTAAGCCATGCAAAATACTGTGCCAAATTCTGCGTACTGATCGCATAAATATCTCGATCGCCAATCTTGGCCACATCATCTCGAACATCATGAAAGGTCAGGGTCACAAAGCTATTTTCAACCTGCTCGCCTGTATCCGTACTCTTCAACGACTCAGAAGGATATCGCGTATTCAGCAATGCTGTAGATCCTGTCGGCAATGCTGTAGTTGTAGTATGCAAGGCTGTTATTGGTTGCGCTGTTATAGGCCCAGCCTGCCCAGCATCTGCATGTGCTGCTTTGGTGAGAAAACTGGCCTGCATACTCAGCAACACGGCGCAACTCAGGCAGGTGATCATGCGGGTCGGCTTTGCCTGAGCAGGCATCTGCAAGGCTGACCTTAGACTTTGGCTTAGACTAGAACTATGACTAGGACTAGGACTAGGACTAAAATTAAATCGTTGTAAAATTTTCATTAAAAGCGCCCCTCAAACCCCAGCATGGCATAAGTGTTTTTTTCATTTCGTCCGTCATAAGGATGCAGTTGCCATCCCACGCCATATTGGAGCTCCCAAGTTCTAGACACACGCCAGTCATGCCGATACAGCGCAGCATAGATCGGTTTGGCGTGGTAATTTTTTTGGGAAAAGCTGCCGAGGGTAAATTCAAAATGCTGATTGAAATGGCGATCATAGTTGCGCCAAGTCATCCAGTCATGAAAGAGACTCAGCTCCACACTGTGGCTACGTGCTGGATTAAAGTAAGCCGTGTCGATGTCACGATTGCGTCCCCAATAGCCGCTGATTTGTGCATCAGTCAGATGGTGTGGGGCTTGGAAAATGCGTTGTCGCGCATAGACCGATGCTTCTTGACGCAGATTGTTATCGCTGCTGTCGGTCCATTGATAACTCATCCCTGCTCGACGCGATTCATTGGCCTGCCAATTCAGTGCTGTCATATAAGCACTGCCATGTTCGCCCGCTTCAAGTGCCTGTAAGGGCAATGCCGCTTGGCTTTGATATCCGAGTGCATAGTTCCAATGGTCATTCAAATCATGCGACCAATTCAGATCAAGGCCGGTGCGATCACTATCCAAGCCCTGACTCAACAAGACACTGAGATATTTACGCTTTGACGCCCACTCCATCCCCAGACCAGCACGCTGATCAGAGATCTGCGTATCACCAAAATCTGACCAGCGTTGTTGATGATCGACCCAAACCCGATAATGATCGGCAAACCACGGCGTATTGAGCCGAGTATGATGCTGTCGTTCGCGCAAGCCATTCGGTCCCTGTAATAGCGCATCACTATTGGATTGACTGCGTGAGAAAGTACTTTGATGGCCGATACTGGCAGAGTCACGATCACGCAACTGCTTATGGCTTAACTTAACCCCAGTATCCTCAGCAGCACGTTGCATCAAATCTCGATCTTGCTGACGCCAAGCGGGTATATCCTCTAAGGCTTGGCGATTTTGCATTTGATTGATTTGGGTCGACTGCGCGATAGGACTTAGACCATTCATTTGCGCCAAAACCCAATCTGACTGCTGTGGTTTGTCTCGCCAACGCAGCACCAAGGCCAAGGCATTTTGAATACCCTGATGATTCGGTGCAGTGGCCAATAAGTTCCTGAGGTATTGCTCGGCTTTGGCGTGCTGATTACGATAGGCATAATTCAGCCCTTTAAGCAGCAAATAATCGATCCGATCACTATGCGTGCTGGTATCTACACCTTTGGCTTCGCTATAGCTAAACTTGGGCAGCGCCTGATCCATTTGTGTGAGTAAATGATCTGCATCGCGATAGCGCTCTTGCTCGATCAGCGCGTAATACCAACCGGCATAGGCGTTATAGTCCATGTAGTTTTTTTCAGACTGCAAACTGGCATACAGCAATTCTGCACGTTGCGGTTGACGAGACTTCAATGCGGCATCGGCCACGGCATGGCGCACATAGGCCGGCATTTGCGCCACAGGATGATCAAGTTTCAACAGTTGCGCAAAAACCAACTCACTCTGATTACGCTGATTGAGGGCATAAATATAATCATAGTAAAACTGCTGCCTTAAAGCCTGCGCCTGAGGATTTTTTAGCTGCGGGTCTTTTGCCTGCGGGTCATAAGCTTTGGGGAGTTGCTGTTCAAATACAGCCATCTCTGCCAAAACTTGATCCAGCGCTTGAAAGGCATCACTGCCCTGATTTTTATAAGACAAGACTTTATAGCGCTGAATGGTATTTTGAATACGCTGTTTAAACAGACCCAACTCAATCTGCGCCATGAGATATGGAAAGTGTTGCTGCATGATCTGAGTTTGAGCGACATAGGCCTTGGCCAAGTCAAAGTCACCGTTCGCCATCAAGCTCTGAACATATTGATCGTGAATGTCGAGGCTGACTGGTCCTTGGCGCTGCTGCTTGTCTAATGCCAACTGTGCAAACTGCATGGCTTCGATCGGCATTTGAATACGCCGATAGGTATAGGAAATTTGCATCAGTTGATCCGCACTAAACTCTTGTAACTGATGTGTTCGCAGCAGCTGCGCTAAATCACGCTGTGCTACCGCGAACTCAGCGGCTTCTGCTTGAACCAAGATGGCTAAGACTTGCCACTGCAGATCGGGTGCATGTTGATTAAAGGCTTTTACATAGTCTGCCGCTAGAGAAAATTGCTTTAAATCCCGCAGGACTTGTATCAGTGGCATTTGCGCATAGACGGGATATACGCTCGGCTGAATCATTTGAATAATGGGCAATATATCTTGATCGACACGATGGGCCGCTTGGCTGAGTAGCACATAATCTGCGATGACTTTTTGATCTTGAGGATACTGCTGATGCAATGTGAATAATTGATCGAGGAGCAAATTCCTTTGCTGAATAATTTGAGGGTCATGCTGGAGTGAAGCTTGCTGAATTTTCTGTTGATGTTGTTTAAATGCAGCAACAATTTTTTCTCTATTCTCATCGACTGTGACTGCACTGGCAACACTACTGGAACTGGCGCAGTTTAATCCGATCAAAAACATGTAAAGATAGAATTTCATCTTTTGATCATACATAGGGGATAACCATACATACCAACCACAAGGCTGTTTTAATTAAAAACGTGATTCTAATCACAGTTACTTTACTGTTTGTAAAGAATTTTTAATGAATGGTAAATTCAACATCGTGTTTATCTTAATTGTCATTGATATTCAGATGCTTAAATTGAGTTTAAATTTTATTTTCATGTGCTTTAATTGGTCGGTCTATTATATTTAAAACATGAAATTTACCGTTTATTTATACAGATAATGAATAAGGCTACATTGCAATCAAAAATGGCCACTCAATGATAGTGCTAAGAAGCAAAACAACTTAACTTATACTCAGGGTCTGTTAAATTCATTTCGGTTCTTAGATCGATCAGTGGTCATAACAATGCATTAAGGCAGTGTCCACCAATACGGCAGCGCTGTAGTTTTGAGGGTTTGACGATGCTGTTGAAAGTCTGGATCGTGCTGCTGCACCAAAGACCAAAATCGAGCGCTATGGTCAAAGTGTTGGGTATGCGCCAACTCATGCACACAGACATAACGCACTACAGCTATGGGATACAGCACCAAAGCGGCATTCAGCATAATGTCATGCCGACTACTACAACTGCCCCAACGGGTTTTGGGCTGGCGGATATTGCTCTGCTGAAATTTCAGTGCGCACTGTAGGCTGATCTGGTCGAGATAGGCAGCTAAATGCTGTTTGGCATAGGTAATTACAAAGGCTTTGAGATAAGCTTCGGGCGCTCGATCACTCAGACACACATGTAATTTATCAAGGTTGAATTCAAAAGACTGGCGCTGAGTTTGGACCGTGATCTCAATCGCCTGATCGAGATTAAACAGCCGCAATTGCTGCGGAAAACTGTGATCCTTAAGCGCGAGCCGTTGCTGTTGTTGCTGCCATGTTTCGAGCAACCACGGCGTTGATTGCTCGATAAAAGCTTGGATTTGCTTTTGTGAACAGGACAGCGGCACCGTCAAGCGAATGCCGTGTGCCTCGACACGCAAGCGCAAACGCTTGGCTTGCGCATGGCGGAGGACTTTGATTTCAGGGAGATCGTTAAGCTTCATCTGGCCTTTGACCACACGGGTTAAACAGCTGTGCGCTCCTCAATACCTTGAGCAGTTGCCACGATCGCGATATCTGCTTTATTTAGTGCAAAAATCCCGTTGGTGACCACACCTGGAATGTTGTTGATGGTTTTTTCCAGTTCCAACGCGTTGAGGATATTGAGGTTATACACATCAAGAATCACGTTACCGTTATCGGTACGTACGCCCTCACGATAAACTGGATCACCACCGAGTGCCACCAATTTGCGAGCAACCGCAGAGCGCGCCATCGGAATCACTTCGATTGGTAACGGGAACTCACGACCGAGTTGATCCACCCATTTCGAGTCATCCACGATACAGACAAATTTCTTGGCGATTGAGGCCACAATTTTCTCACGGGTCAACGCCGCACCACCGCCTTTAATCATGTGCATGTGACGATCAATTTCATCAGCACCATCCACATAGGCATCTAGACCGCCGACATGGTTCATATCGACCACTTCGATGCCGAGTTTTTTCAGGCGCTCAGCGGTTGCTTCTGAACTGGCCACAGCCGCTTCAAGTTGTAACTCAGGCAACAACTCGATCAGGAAGTTCACGGTACTTCCAGTTCCAACGCCCAAGATGCCCCCTTTGGGTAAATGTTTTAAAGCAGCTGCTGCAGCTGCTTGTTTTTTCTCATCTTGGGATGCATATAGGCTCATGACTTCACTCATTTCAATTTGATCTAATTTGCAGCTTTTCGCATAAATTTAAGGCGACAAAGTGCAAGGGTTTGTTACAATAGCCGCTTATTTTAAACTGTTAGATGGAAAATTAACATGCTGTCTCGTTTGGTTCGACAAATATTACAAGCAACTGTCTATGACGTTGCCATCGAAACTCCACTCGAAGCAGCGCCACAAATTAGTGAACGACTCAATAACAACATTCGTTTTAAACGTGAAGACTTACAGGCCGTGTTCTCCTTTAAGCTTCGCGGCGCCTATAACCGGATTAGTCAACTTCCTAAATCGCAACTCGAACGTGGCGTGATCACAGCTTCTGCGGGCAACCATGCACAAGGGGTAGCCTTATCCGGTAAAAAACTGGGGATTCGCGCGATTATTGTGATGCCAAAAACCACGCCAGAGATCAAGATCCAAGCGGCTAAACGTTTGGGTGGCGAAGTGGTGTTGCATGGGGATAGCTTTGATGCGGCCAATAAGTTTGCCATCCAAGCAGCCGAAGCCCAAGGTCTGACCTTTATTCCACCTTATGACGATGAACTGGTCATGGCTGGACAAGGCACCATCGCCACTGAGATTTTGCGTCAATGGCGTGATGTGGACTATGTCTTCGTCGCCGTGGGTGGTGGTGGTTTAATCGCGGGCATCGCTGCTTATCTGGGGGATGTTGCGCCGCACGTTAAAGTGATTCCGGTTGAATATGATGAATCGGCCTGTCTTAAAGCGGCCTTTGAACAAAATGCACGGGTCACCTTGCCGAGCGTCGGCTTATTTGCGGATGGTACTGCGGTGGCACAAATCGGTGAGAAGCCATTTGAAGTGATTCAAATGCTCAAGTCAGATCAATCCGGTCCGATCGTTGAACGAGATGTGGTTTTGGTCAACACCGATGAAATCTGCGCCGCGATCAAAGACACCTTTGATGAAAACCGCAGCATCGTTGAACCTTCAGGTGCAATGGCATTGGCTGGGATTAAAAAATACACCGAAAAACACGGCTTAAAAGATAAAAATATCGTGTCGATTATCTGCGGTGCCAACATGAACTTTGACCGCCTGCGTTATATCGCAGAGCGTACCGAACTCGGTGAGCGTCGTGAAGCCATCTTTGCCGTGACGATTCCTGAGGCCAAAGGTGCATTCTTGGATTTCTGTCGCACCCTGCAAGGTCGTAATATCACGGAGTTTAACTATCGTGCTTCCGCCTCTAGCTCGGCGCAGGTCTTTGTCGGCATCAGTCTTAAAGCTGGTGAAAAAGAACGTCATGAAATTTATGAACTGCTCAATGCCAAATACGATGTAGATGATCTCTCCGATGACGAAGTGGCCAAGCTACATATTCGTTATCTGATCGGCGGTCATGCCAACATTGAAAACGAACGTATGTTTAGAGTTGAATTCCCTGAGCGTCCGGGTGCACTACTGACCTTCTTGGAACGTCTAGGCCCAACGCATAACATCACTCTGTTCCACTATCGTAACCACGGTGCAGCCGAAGGTCGGGTATTGGTCGGCTTAGAAGCCAGCGATGCCAAACAAAATCCAGATGGTTTGGTTGAAACATTGGAAAGCATCACTTATCCATATGAAGAAATTTCATCAAACCTAGGCTATTTAAGATTCCTCAGATAAGGCACTGAACCCAATCTCGGATCAGATCGACGCCCAAGCCATGCCACCCTGCATGGCTTGGGTTTTTTAGCTGAGTCATAAACACTTCAGCTATTTTCAAATCAGTTCCTGCTTACTCGGCGCTGTCTTTGCGTTCCCCCTCCTCAAGGCCTAAGTCTGCTCTACTATTTTTTTTAAAAAGTAGTCAAAAACCTGCTTTTACTGCATTTTCAATTGTATCTAAAGTTACATTCAGCTACATAGTTCGTCTATAAACCGTGCACAAGTGTTACAGAACGTAATTTTAAATCTGTGATTGAATCTGCGCTTCAACAAGAAATTTGAATGACGCTTGGAAGATTTATTCAAAGACACAACAACAGGACGTGTACATGCCGCATTTTAATCCCACTTTAATTACTTTTATTCTGTATATCTTGGTCATGCTCGGGATCGGGCTGTATGCCTACAAAGCCACCAACAACTTCTCCGATTATATTTTGGGGGGTCGAAGTCTAGGGAGTGTGGTCACTGCCCTATCCGCAGGTGCTTCAGACATGAGTGGCTGGTTGTTGATGGGGCTGCCTGGCGCGATTTATTTATCTGGTTTGTCCGAGGCTTGGATCGCGATCGGCCTGATCATCGGCGCTTGGCTGAACTGGTATTTGGTGGCGGGTCGGCTACGTGTTCATACCGAAATTCAGAACAATGCCCTGACCTTGCCGGATTATTTTAGTAGCCGTTTTGGTGATCAAAAACGCGTATTACGCATCGTCTCCGCCATGGTGATCTTGGTGTTCTTTGCGATCTATTGTGCATCCGGTATGGTGGCTGGAGCGCGATTATTTGAAAGTATCTTGGGGCTAGATTACACCACAGCGCTGTGGATCAGTGCGGTCGCCACCATCAGCTACGTCTGTATCGGCGGCTTCTTGGCGATCAGTTGGACCGATACGTTTCAAGCCGGTTTGATGATCTTTGCTTTGCTGCTCACACCGTTGATGGCTTATCTGGCAATCGATGATCATCACCTGCAATTCGCGGCTTTACTGGAAAGCGCACGCCCACATGCGACTGCCATGTTCTCCAATATCAGTAGTGTTGTGATCTGGTCATCACTGGCTTGGGGTCTCGGCTATTTCGGTCAACCGCATATCTTGGTGCGCTTTATGGCGGCGGACTCCATCAAAACCATCCCTGCCGCACGCCGGATCGGGATGACTTGGATGATCTTGTGCTTGGGCGGCGCCGTGGCGACCGGATTTATCGGCATTGCCTTCTTCCAACAACATCCTGAATTGGGCGCAGCCGTATTTGCCAATCCTGAAACCATCTTTATGGAATTTAGTAAAATTCTATTTAACCCATGGATTGCGGGCATCATCTTGGCGGCGATTTTAGCGGCAGTGATGAGCACCCTGAGTTGCCAATTGCTGGTCTGCTCAACCACGCTGACTGAAGATATTTATAAAGCGTTTTTCCGTAAAAATGCATCACAAAAAGAGTTGGTTTGGGTCGGTCGTAGCATGGTGTTGGCGATCGCACTCTTGGCCATCGTACTGGCGATTCAACCTGACAGCAAAGTCCTCGGCTTGGTGGCCTATGCATGGGCAGGTTTCGGGGCAGCATTTGGTCCATTGGTATTGTTGTCTTTATTCTGGCGTCGTATGACCTTGAATGGCGCTTTGGCCGGTATGATCGTCGGTGCCGTCAGTGTGATCTTATGGAAAAACACCTTGGGTGACTTGGGTATCTATGAAATTATTCCGGGCTTTATCTTGTCGATGATGAGTATCGTGATCGTCAGCCTATTGGATAAAGAACCAGATTCAAGCACCGTGGCACGCTTTGATGAAGCGGATCAGCTTTATCGTCAACATATGAAATAAGCACTCGCCTTCACGGCTATATCATTACAGGCAATACTGTTGAGTAGATAGAATAAGGGGGATCAAATGATCCCCCTTTCATTGATGCGTGAACAACTAAGACTTCACTTTATTCTTTAAGCTGAGTAGTTTGGTTTTAAGCTCGATCTTGCCGGATTCCTTCAGCACTTCCATGACGGGATAACTTCGCGTTTCTTTGACGCCTGGGAGTTGCCACAACACCTCACCGGAGATTTTCCGAAAGGCTTCCATGTTCTGACAGCGGATTTTAATCAGAAAATCAAAACCGCCACTGATCATATGGCACTCCACGATATCCGGATATTGCACCACGGCTTCTGAGAATTCATCCAATACATTCGGTGTGGTCTTATCCAGCAGCACCTCAACAAAAATCACAAAACTTTTATCCAATAAATCAGGATTTAGGATCGCGGCATAGCCCAAGATATAGCCATCCTGAACCAGTTTCTGTACCCGCGCCAAGACCGCTGTGGCAGATAAGTTGACCGCTTCAGATAGTTTGATATTGGAAATTTTTCCATCTTGTTGTAACAGTTCAAGTATTTTCAAGTCCGTTCGATCTAGCACCCTCAAGCTCCATATTGATGAATTTCTCACTAAATATTATCTCGATTATAGTGAATTATTCGTCATATTTTTTGTAATCATTGATTATATAAACCTAAGCTTAATAAACCCCAGCGATATAAAACCCAAGCGTTATACATCTGAGTTGAAAAAAGCCAAAAGCAACTGCTGCACAGCAAAAATCAAAACGTCAATGGAACCCGACATGAACAGTATGACTCACGACTTACATGATGACTCGCGCGTAGTCGAATCAAGCTATATCTCTGCTTTTCAACAAAAAAATCAGTATGAACAACAGATCAATCAGGCATGGCGCCGTTCAGAACCTGAGTGTGTCTCGGACTTAATGGCGCAACATGCATTGCCTGAAGAACTCAATCACAAGATTTACCAGTTGGCTTTTGACCTCTCACATAGTCTACGTGAACGTAAGAGCGATGCAGGTAAGGCCGGGATCGTACAAGGCTTATTGCAAGAATTTTCATTGTCCTCACAAGAAGGCATTGCACTGATGTGTTTGGCTGAAGCCTTGCTGCGTATTCCAGACCATGCGACACGCGATGAATTGATCCGCGATAAGATCAATCAAGGCAACTGGAAAGCCCATCTTGGCAATAGCCAACTGATGTTTGTCAATGCAGCGGCTTGGGGACTGATGCTGACTGGCAAGTTAATGCAAACCCCTGAGCAAAGTACCCTATCTGGTATGTTGACCCGCCTGATTGAACGCAGTGGTCGTGGCATCATCCGTAAAGCGGTTGATGTCGCCATGCGCATGATGGGCGAACAATTTGTCACTGGCGAAACCATCGAAAAAGCCATCAAACATGCAGAAGTGTTAGAGGCCGATGGTTTTCGTTACTCTTATGACATGCTCGGTGAAGCAGCGGTCACTGAAGCCGATGCCGAACGTTATTTTAAAGACTACGAAAATGCGATTCATGCCATCGGCAAGGCATCAGGCACGCGTGATGTCTATCAAGGCCCGGGGATTTCGATCAAGCTCTCCGCTTTACACCCACGCTATCAACGTGCCCAAATCGAGCGCGTACACGGCGAGCTGTATCCGAAGATCTTGGAATTGGCCGTGCTGGCCAAGCACTACAATATCGGTCTGAACATCGATGCTGAAGAATCCGAGCGTCTTGAACTGTCTTTGGCCTTGTTGGAACAACTGTGTTTTGAACCGCAACTGGATAAATTTACAGGCATTGGCTTTGTGATTCAGGCCTATCAAAAACGTTGTACCGCAGTCGTGGACTACTTAATCGATTTGGCCACGCGCAGTGAAAAACGTTTGATGATTCGTTTGGTCAAAGGCGCCTACTGGGACAGTGAAATCAAAAAAGCGCAAATCGATGGCATGAGCGACTATCCGGTGTTTAGCCGTAAAGTACATACCGATCTGTCCTATCTGGTCTGTGCCGAAAAGCTCTTGGCTGCGCCTGAACAGATTTATCCGCAATTTGCCACGCACAATGCCCAAACCTTGGCGACGATTTATCATTTGGCCAAGCCTGCTGAATACTATCCGGGTCAGTATGAATTTCAATGTCTACATGGCATGGGCGAAAGCCTTTATACCCAAGTGGTAGGTGACACGCAGCAGAATAAACTCGGTGTGCCGTGTCGTATTTATGCCCCTGTCGGCAAGCATGAAACCTTATTGGCCTACTTGGTGCGTCGTCTGCTGGAGAATGGCGCCAACAGTTCTTTTGTCAATCGGATCGCAGACAAAAGCCTCGATATTGATGCCTTGATTCAGTCACCCCAGCAGCAAATTTTAGACGCTGCTGAGCAAGAACAACAGCTCGGTTTACCGCATCGCAAGATTCCACAACCGCTGGATCTTTATCTGCCCTATCGTCGCAACTCGATTGGCTTTGACCTGAATAACGACCAATGCCTCGCGCAACTGGATCAACAGGCGCAGCAATTGCGTACCCATCAATGGCAGGCACAGCCGATGGGTGAAGGCTTGCAACAACTCGCGCCAGCAGCGGGCATGTCGATTCTGAATCCGGCCAATCATCAAGATCAGGTCGGTACGGTCTATCCTGCCCAAGCACAGCATATTGAACAGGCACTGAAAAATGCGACCCAAGCCCAAGCGCAATGGGCCAAGCAAGACAAGCATCTCCGCGCCGCTTGCTTAAATCGTGCTGCTGCACTGATGGAAGAGCGCATGACTGAGCTGCTGATCTTGCTATGTCGTGAAAGTGGTAAAACCTATGCCAATGGCATCTCTGAAGTGCGTGAGGCGGTGGATTTTCTACGTTACTATGCCGCGCAAATCATTGATTTAGAGACCAGCACTGAAATCGAAGCCTTGGGACCAGTACTGTGTATCAGCCCGTGGAATTTTCCTTTGGCGATCTTTAGCGGTCAAGTCGCAGCAGCATTGGTGGCGGGTAATACCGTATTGGCCAAGCCTGCCGAACAAACGCCCTTGGTTGCAGCATTGGCGATTGAATTGCTATGGCAAGCAGGCGTACCGCGTGACGTGGTGCAACTGTTACCGGGTGATGGCGCCACGGTAGGCGCGGCACTCAGTGCTGACTCGCGTGTACAAGGCGTGATGTTTACCGGCTCCACCGAAGTGGCCAAAATTTTACAACGTGGTCTGGCGCAGCGTCGTGGTCGCACGGGTCAACCGATTCCGTTGATCGCCGAAACCGGGGGTCAGAATGCCATGATCGTAGATTCATCTGCCCTGACTGAACAAGTGGTGCTGGATATCGTCAGTTCTGCCTTTGACAGTGCTGGGCAACGCTGCTCTGCGCTACGCATCCTGTATGTGCAAAAAGAATCTGCAGATGTCGTAATCAACATGCTCAAAGGTGCGATGCAGCAATTGCAACTCGGACAACCGTGGCAACTGTCTACCGATGTGGGTCCTGTGATTGATCAGGAGGCGCAAGCCACCATCCAAGCACATATTCAACGCATGGCCAGCAAAGGCTATGCGGTGCATCAGTTGACGCATACATCTGAACACGGCGATCAGACCGAGCACGGCACGTTTGTACGACCGACCTTGATTCAACTGCCGCATTTAGATGACTTAGAACGTGAAGTATTTGGACCGGTGTTACATGTCCTCAGCTATGCCCAAGGGCAATTGCCAGCTTTGCTCGATGCCATCAATGCCAAGGGCTATGGCCTGACCATGGGCTTACATACCCGCATCGATGCACATATCGCCATGGTCACCCAGCAAGCTCAAGTCGGCAACCTGTATATCAACCGCAATATCGTCGGTGCCGTGGTTGGTGTGCAACCCTTTGGTGGTGAAGGCTTATCCGGCACTGGACCGAAAGCTGGTGGCCCGTTGTATCTGTATCGTTTGATGCAAAGTTGTAGCCAAAAACGTTTGGACCCACCCTTTGCCGTGCAAGCTGCTGTGACATCAGCAGCAGCGACTACACCGTATAGCGCCCTGCAACACTGGCTTGATCAACAGCAACGGCCACCGCACAAAGCCTCAGTCGCGGTGGGTCAAAGCTTTGAATTGCAAGGGCCAACTGGTGAGCGCAATCTGTATCAACTGCTGCCGCGTGAACGGGTACTGTGTACGGCCAGTAGCGAACGTGACTTGATACTACAATTGCAGACTGTACTCAGCATCGGCAGCCAAGCGGTGATCAGTCAACAAGATCCAATCGCCTTGGCCTTATATCAACGTCTGCCGACTGCTGCACAACAACAATTGGCGTATGTTGATCAAGTGACCAAGGGTGAGTTTGATGCGGTCTTACATCAGGGCGATCAGGACAGCTTGCTGCAATTACAACAGCAAATCGCTGAGCGTAAAGGCGCTATTATTGGGATTACCCATATACAGCCGGGTGCAGAGCAGATCGCGGTGGAAGGCTTGTTATTTGAACGTGCCTTGAGTGTGAATACGGCTGCGGCAGGCGGTAACGCCAGTTTGATGACGATTGGCTAGGCTTGTGCCAGTCTGTGAAGGAAAACTGGCCTTAAACGCTCAGTTTTCCTTCACGCCCTTCTGTCTCACACACTGCGCTAACGCGCATACTGCAACATCAACAGATCTTCGTCTGCTTGAAAGTTCTGATTAAACTCCATCACCAATTGATCGATAAAATCTTGCTTCATATTGGGGATCAGCAGCCAATACGGGTTTTCTCGTACAATGATCAACAGTTTGAGCTGGTGCTGCGTTGCACAGCGATGAATATGGTCAAAGACGATTTCCTCGACCTGCTCGTCCATTGAGATGCGGGCATTGATATAGGCATTGGCATCTGCATCGACCTCTAAATCTGCTGCGGCAAACTCGGCAAAAACATGCTCAATACTGGCATAAATCTCGGCCTGAAGTGCATCGGTATCAACTTGATATTTTTGAAAGTAGTAGTTGTATTCAATACCGTTGTCTTCAAACTCTTTCAATTCAACATAGTGCATAAAGGTATGCTGTTGATTGATCCAATCATAGAGCAGATGCAAATCACCGCTGCGATGCGGTGGCAACTGAATTTGAAGTTGAGGAATGGCATCTTGTAACAGTTGATAAATATTTTTTTTCATCGCAGCAATGGCAGTGCTATAAACGGATTTTTGATCTTAAAAATTCTTGGATTAAAAAGCAATTCTTAAAGCGTCACGGAAAACGGTTTTTTACATGCTGATCGCGCCAAACATAAGCCTGCGTGCGAACAGCGTTGTGGTCACTAGGTGCTCCATGACCAGTTCTGCAGTTGATAATGCTCTATATTTTTATGCGCATGTTTAAATTGTTTTTCAAACAAGCGACAGAATTGATCGATCTCATCCGCTTGATTGGGCACGGCCATCCAATGATATTCCGATGCAGACAATAACAGTAATTCATAATTGAGGTTTTTTAATAACTTGGAAATTTCTTGCAACACGATACCGTAAACCTGACTGCGTAAATCACAGTGCCTGCCAATCACCTGTTTATGTTGTTCATAATGGCGAAACAAAGGTGTACTGCGTTCACGAATCACGGCTTGGATCTCGGCCACATCAATCCCATGATCTTGCAGTAAAGCACAACAACTTAAGCCATTTTCATAATAATGCTGTGGGTCAAGATGCATCACATAGCAGCGTTGAGGCTGGGTCATTTTGACGCACAGCCATGCTAAAAAAGCTGGATATTTAAAGCGTTGCTCAGCAGAAGGAATCTCTTGAGCAGCCAATTCAGGAAACCAGTGTTGCAGCATCTTATATATCTTTTTACTGCCCATGTCTTCGCTCCATGAAGCTCATCTTGTTGAACACCATTCGATTATGCGTGATCAACAGACGCTAAATGTATTGAAATATTAAATGACCTTTCGTGCTTCAAAACGTATCATAGGTCAAAATGCGATAATGCATACGCTTTTGAAACTCATCGAATTGTAAGGATTTTTAATGGCTGAATTTGCTGTCATTGGTTTAGGAAGTTTTGGCGCCACTGTTGCACTGGAACTGGTTGATCTTGGTCATGATGTGATTGGCATAGATAGCATAAAAAAGAATGTTGAGTCCGTCGCCAGTCAACTGACGCATGCGGTCATCGCAGATGCAACGGATGAGCATGTGCTCCAAGAACTGAATGTGCAGAACTGCGATGCGGTGGTGGTGGCGATTGGAGAAGATATCGAGGCCAGTATTTTATGTGTATTGCATCTAAAAAACATGGGCGTAGAAAAAATCATGGCCAAGGCCAAATCCAAAGCGCACCACATGATCTTGAACCATCTCGGCATCGACAAGATTATTCACCCCGAAGAAGATATGGGAGTGCGCATCGCACAATCATTGAGCTATCCCATGGTACGCCGTTATATGGCACTCAATGATGAGCGCTATATTGTGAAAATCGAAATTGGTTCCAGTTTAAAAGGTGTACAATTTCAGCATTTAGTTGATAATAGCGCAGAGTCTGATTTTAAAACTTTATTATTACAACGTGGCTCTCATGTCATCTACGACATCGCGGGTGGCACGATCCTTCAAGAAAAAGATATTTTAATTGTTGAAGGGCCAGTGGCGGTACTCAGAAGACTTTCATCTCGTTTCCTCTAATGCGTTTCCACTCATTTGTTTTCAACAATTCGTTTTCAATAATTCGTTTTCAATAGCCCTATGCAACTCATCGATAAAAAACGTAGAAGTGTTAATTTAAGCCCACCGAGTTTACTCGCACTGGGCTTTCTCAGTTTTATTCTTCTCGGCACCCTATTACTTAAACTGCCCTTTGCCCATCACGGTGAATTGAGTTGGATTAATGCTTTCTTTACTGCAACCTCTGCGGTGACCATTACTGGACTGTCTGTGGTCAATGTTGGGGATGCCTATACCGGCTTTGGTAAAGTGGTGGTGATGTTACTAATCCAATGTGGCGGACTGGGTTTTATGACCTTTGCCCTGCTCGCAGTGATGAGTATCTCGCCCAAAATCGGTCTCAAGCAACAAATCATGGCCCAAGAAACCATCGGCCAAACCAGTTTGTATAACGTCAAATTTACCGTCAAAGGGGTATTTTTATACTCGCTGTTTTTTGAAAGTGTCGGCACCATTATATTAACCCTGGCTTGGATGCCACAGTATGACTTTCAGCATGCGCTATTTTATGCCATGTTTTACAGCGTCTCGGCATTTAATAATGGCGGATTTTCGCTATTTCCAAATAGTTTAATGAGTTTCTCGGGTCAGTATATGATCACGCTGACCATCAGTATGCTGTATATGATCGGGGGCTTAGGCTTTTTGGTGCTGATGGATATTAAGCGCAAGCGCAGTTGGAAGAAACTCAGCCCCAACAGTAAATTGGTGTTATGTACCATCGCGGGGCTTAATCTGTTTGCCTTTATCGCGATCTGGTGCTTAGAAGCCAGCAATCCGCTGACCCTAGCGCCGATGCCCCTCGGTGATCAAGCCCTAAATGCTTGGTTTCATGCCACGGTGCCACGCTCTTCTGGCTTTAATAGTCTAGAAGTCGGTGATCTGAGCCATGCCTCAGCGCTGGTGAGTATGTTGCTGATGTTTATCGGTGGCGGCTCATTAAGTACCGCAGGTGGGATCAAAGTCGGGACCTTTATTATCGTGATCCTCAGTGTGATTCAATTTTTGCGTCGCTCCGAAGAACTCACGGTATTTAATTATGCGATTCCACAGCAAACCACCTTTAAAGCCTTGGCCGTGATTTCGATCAGTGCAATAACTATCTTCTTGGGCTTTTTTATATTGTTGATCTTGGAACCTAAAAAGCCGTTTATGGATCTCTTGTTTGAAACCATTTCAGCGGCCTGTACCGTCGGTTTGTCGCGCGGGGTAACCGATGAATTACGTCCTGCCAGTTTATTGGTGTTGTGCATGTTGATGTTCGCTGGACGCCTCGGGCCACTCACCCTCGCCTACCTGATCGCGACACCGAAAAAGAGTCGACTTCGCCATCCAAGTACCGAAATACAGATTGGTTAAATACGCGAATAGCCCAGCCTTGTGCTGCACTCAATGATGCATGGCATCGTTCAAGACAAAAAAATGGGGTCATGCTGACCCCATTTTTTTTAGATTAAGTTTTAGTTCAGCATCAACAAATCGCTTAGAACCAATCCATCAAGGAAATACCTAAACCGGCATAGGTGGCACGATGGTTATAATCAATCATACTTTCACCGTAACCATCAAAGAGTTGGAAATTACCCCGTAATTTGCCTTTGATCGGGAATGACCAGTTAAACTGGGCCGCCCCGTGCGAGCGATCACCGCCACGCAGGGAGTGACGCAACATCAATGAAAAATCATGTTCATTCCAACGATAGAACGTCGTGATATCACCGCGTCCCATATAGTCTTTGATGTCTGGGTTATTGTCATCTTTGGCATCTTCGTCCATGCGATACCACGGACGCACCATCATCACAAAGTTGTCGCGTTCAAAGCCCAAGTTGAGCATGACCCGGTTCCAACTGCGTGATAATGGATCAGAACGACCATTAGATTGGTGATTCAAGGTCAATCCCAACAGACGACCATTTAAGCCCAAAACTTCATAGTTGGTGCGGAAGATTAAGCTGGCTTCCGGCTCATAGTTGGTCTCGCGAAACGGACGTGATTCACGTGCGTTATACACCTGCCAGCGTGAAGACTGGGTATAACCAAACCAGATATCACCGTTATCGCCAAAGACGTTGTCCCAAGCTTTGGTTTTCAACGAAATCTGGAACTTGGCTTCGGTAGATTTTAGCGTTTGCTTGTCATCTTCACCCACTGTATTTTGTGGATTTGGACTGCTCGGCATTTCATTTTTCTTGCTGGTCCACATCGCCGGCAACAAATACACCGGCTGATGCGCGCGAATATTCCAAGTGCCGAGTTTACTTTCTTCCGAGAGTTCCCAACGTTTGTCCAATAACGAAGAATTGGGGTCAAACTTCGGCCCCTCAAGCGCAAACAAAGAATTCAGCTTGCCACTGATATTCTCTTTCAAACTTGGCGCTTCAGTCGGCTCGACTTCAGGCGCAATTTCTTTGGCCGCTTGGCGCTCTGTCACCAAAGCCGAGCGCTGCTCATCTGGGACTTTAAACAAAGTATCGTAGCAGTCCAAGCGATCTGAATTGGTTTCTAATGCTGCACACGCTTGTGGCGTACTCGGACTGATCAAGGCAGTTGCGGTTGTATCGTCCGCGAATGCAAGTGACACCCCTGTTAAACTGAGCACCGGAAGGATGCTCAAGTTTAAGGCTGTGCGTTCAAAAAACTTGAACGACATAATATTCTCCATCGTCGATTATTTGACGTGTTTGATCTCAAAACCCAACTGAATGAGCGCGTCTTTTTTACTTACTGGCGCTACTACCGCCTTGACGGGATTTTGATCAATTAAATATTGTTTTGCAACATTTTTAATGTCTTCCAAAGTCACATTTAATAATCGCTCACGCATGGCTTTTCTGAATGCCGGGGTACGATCATGTAATAAGGCATAACAGGCGGTAATTGCCTCACCGGCTGGAGAACCCGGTTTGTCCATGCTCGACACCAAGCCCAAGATGGACTCTTCAAGTTGATAGGCATGTTGCTCAGTGTTGAGTAACCAATCGATACTGGCTTCAAAGTCTTGGAAAGTTTCAGCCAGGCGTGGATCACGATAGCTATAGAAACGGAACGCACAAGCATTGCCGTCATAGCTGGCACCGCCGCCATAAGCACCACCTTTTTCACGAATCGCACTGTGCAAGAAGCCGTTGCGCAGATAACCACCAAGCACCATCAGGGCTGCGGCATCTGGATGACTAATATCAACCGCAGCATAAGCCGAGGCACAGAACTGCACATTGGACTGGATCAACCAAGCTTGGTCTTGATTGCTCTGCTCATGGCTCAATACGGGCAAGGTTGGTGGCGCTGCACCGAGATCAAGTGTATTCCATGCCTCTTGGATCTGTTCGATCAAGCCTTCAGAATGATGCTCTTCACAGACCAACAAGAACTGTTTCGGTGCATGCAACAAGGTTTGGTGGATCGACTGTAAAGCTTCGATCAACTGCGCATAGGCTTGATCATCTTTTTCAATCTGCTCAAGCAAATCTGACAACCAATTCAGTGCTGGCAAGCCGGTGTTGTGATAGTCACGGCGTGCCAAGGCACTCATTTGACGGGAAGCAGTTTGCATCGCATAGCTATGCCCTGCACCAGACAGACGTGAGGCCCAGCGGGTTTTACGTTGTTGCAGCAGCTCAATGATGCGGTCTTTTTCATCAAAACGCAGTTGTTCAAAGGCCAGTTTAAGCAAGCCAATGGCATCAAACTTATCGGCCAATGATTTGGTGGTCAGGGTTAACCAAGCGCTGATTTGACTATTGTCATCCAGTTTACTGCGCAAGGACGCCCCCATCCCCAAACCACCAGTGACTGCGGTTTGTAGATTTTGGAAGCTGAGATAATCATATTCGCCCGCACCAACTTCACCCATCAAGATCGGCAATAGGTTGAAATATGGGGACTGCACCACGGCATCTGGCAACTCAATGATCACTTGTTGGTAGTAAATACCGTTGGTGCCGGCATGATACAAATTCAACGGCGTATCGATGCGGTTACAGATGATTTCACGTAACTGACCTTGAGCAATCGCCAAATCTACTGGAATATCTTCTAAACCGACTTTCGGTAGTAAATCCAAATCATCTGGGGTTTCTTGGCGTTGTTTGAGCGCTTCAGTTTGTTGTTTGATCTCAGCTTTATCTGCTTCGGTCAATGCCGCAGCAATCGCCGCCAAACGTGCCTGTTCTGCCGCCGCTTCAGCCGCAGACTTGTTGGCGTCTGGCACAAGGGTCAATTGCACACGGTGTGGATTGTCGATCAAATGCGTTTGGATCAAGTTGGACAGCCACATTGGATCTTGTAGTTCTAATTTCACTTGTTCAATCGCGGCATCCACATCCCAAACATCGACCGGGTCGCTATGGTGAATCGCGCTACTCAAACCATTCAGGATCAAGCTTAAGCCATACGGCGTACCATCACCGCCGATTTCACGTTGATGCAACTCGATCTGATGCATAATCGCATCCACCATGGCCGGATCAACTGGCTGATCAGCCATCTGCTGTAAGACCTTGAATACGCCTTGTTTAAACTCAGCCGCATGTTCAGCATTGGAACCTTGCACGCCACAGAAGAAAGTCATTTCATAATTAGAATCGTCCACGCCCATGATTGGACCGGTCGACTGGGCATAGCCACAGGTCTCTAAATAATGACGCAGTGGCGAGGCCGAGTTTTCCAATAACACCCCTTCCACCAAACGCATGCCGAGACGCAATTTGATATCACTGGCTTGTGGCAATAACCATGCGATCAAGTGATAGGTCTTATCACTCAAGTCTTCTGCATCGACGGCATAGCTTTCGGTGACTTCGATCGGTGCAGCAAGGCGTTGCTCAGGCACTGAATATAAAGTCTCACCTTTACTGAAGTTTTTCAGGGCGAGATTTTCAAACTGGCTTTGCAATTCAAAGGCAGTTTGATTACCAAAAGTCATAAACACGGCGTTACTTGGGTGGTAATGCGAGCGATAGAAACTCAGTAACTCGTCATAAGTCAGGTCAGGAATATCTTTGGGATCACCACCGGAGTTGTAATGATAGGTGGTCTTTGGAAACAGATGATGCGCCAACTGATGATAAAGCTGATCTGAAGGTGAGCTCATAGCACCTTTCATCTCATTAAATACCACGCCTTTATACACTGGCTGATCATCCTCAAGCTCAATGCGAATGCCTTCTTGGGCAAAATCCAGCGGGTTAAGATTGGCGGCAAATGCAGCATCCAAATACACTTCGAGCAAGTTATTAAAATCTTTTTTATTCTGGGTCGCAAATGGATAAGCGGTCCAATCTGCAGCAGTAAAGGCGTTCATAAAGGTGTTTAATGAACGGCGGATCATCAAGAAGAATGGATCGCGCACGGGGAATTTTTCAGAACCACACAGCGCAGTATGTTCAAGGATATGCGCCTCACCCTTCGAATCCATTGGTTGGGTACGAAAGGCGACTAAAAATACGTTTTCATCATGATCGGTGGCAAGGTGATAATGCACTGCACCCGTGACTTTATGTTTATATTCGGAGACTAAAATATCAAGGGCTTCAACATGGTGTTGACGTACCAACTGAAACGCAGGATGT
>JASLJB010000305.1 GCA_030152605.1 Acinetobacter sp.
GTCGCGCGACTGCGAGTGGCTCATCATCACTAACTAGGATATTCATTTTCCCTCCCTGCCAAAGTTACAATAATTTTTTTAATAAATTAACTGGCGTGTTACAAGGCGCATTGACAATTGATATATAAAAGACAAACTCTACAAAAATTTAATCGCCATATATTTACACAACAATATTAAAGCGACGCCAGTCTGAGATCTAAAAAAAACAATTTAAACAATACTTTATATTAATATTTCTGACTTAGTTAATACTGGTATTGGATAAAGGTGACATACATTCCTTTGCTCGTATATTGTCGAAATTTTGCATCAGAGCCAAAATGAACCAAGAGACGCTGGCGAATCGTCGCTAATGCAATACCCTGTCCCTCTCGAATTTTCATTTTATCTTGTAAACTCGGATTGGTAATGACTATTGTGACTTGGTTGCGAAACAATTCGACCAATACACTAATTTTTGCAGCGTCAATGTGTTGTTCGACACCATGAAAAATACTATTTTCAAGTAAAGGTTGCAGCGTCAATAGTGGAATCTGAGCACGAGATAAATCGCCATTGTGTTGAATCTTCCACTCGACTTGCAGTTTGCTGCCTAAACGCACTTGCTCGATTGCCAAATAATGTTGGCACAACTTAATTTCATTTTCGAGACTCAGTAAAATTGGCTGCTGCAAACTTGCTCTAAATAGTATTGAAAAATCAATCAGTAATTGCTCGGCTTTTTCAGGGTCACTACTGATTAGACAGACCACGGTATTCATACTATTAAAGATAAAGTGCGGATGAATCAGTTTTTGCATGGCCTGAGCACGTATCGCCTGTTCAGCAGCACGCGCGCATAGCCACTGTTCTCGCACATATAAATAACGTAAACAGAGCCCTCCGAATAGCACACCGTAGCTCAGATTAAGGTCTAGGTTTTGCACAACCAAAGACCAACTCAATTGATAAAAAGAAAAATATTGCCCCCAAAAATACAACAGGTTGATGCTGACCGTGGCCATGATCAGCATGCCTTGCAGTACACAAAAAAATAGCAGATAAAGCATGTGATCTTTTAGCTTGGTTTTTTTCGCACGTACAACATCCATCACGGCGGCCAAAGAAAATACCAACCAATGTAGATATAAAGCATTGCGGATAAATAAGCTCAGGCTTAGCGCAGACCAATGCCCGGCCTCGATCAAACTCAGAATCACAGCCAATACATGACTCATGATCAGTAATTCGAACAAATATTGGCGACGAGTACGCTGCTGTGGGTGTGCAAGTTTAAATAGGCAGGCGCTAAAATCTAAGCTGGAATCATGTTGCAGCACTTCGGCAATTGGCTTTGAATTTGTTATACTCTTTTTTATTTTCTCGAGCCGATATGACCACATTGCCTGATTCCTCTCATCCGCCAGCCCAAAGCCAAACCTCTGGTATGTGGGGCGGTCGTTTCACCGAAGCCACCGATGCATTTGTCGCTGAATTTACCGCATCTGTTCAGTTTGACCAACGTTTTTATCGACAAGATATTGCTGGCTCAATTGCACATGCGACGATGTTGGCAAAAGTAGGCGTACTCAGTGCGCAAGAACATGAAGACATCGTACAAGGCTTGACTGCGATTCAGGCTGAAATCGAGTCTGGTCAATTTGAATGGCGCATCGATCTTGAAGATGTGCATATGAATATCGAGGCACGCTTAACACAGCGCATTGGTCTTGCAGGGAAAAAACTACACACTGGTCGTAGCCGAAATGACCAAGTTGCGACCGATATTCGCCTCTATGTCCGCGATGAAATCGACCATATCTTAGCGATCTTAAAAAAACTGCAAACAGGTATCCTCGGCTTAGCTGCACAGCATACCCAAACCATCATGCCAGGCTTCACCCACCTACAAACCGCACAACCGGTGACCTTTGGCCATCATTTAATGGCATGGTTTGAAATGCTCTTCCGTGATAGCGAACGTTTGATCGACTGCCGTAAACGTGTCAATCGTATGCCACTCGGTTCTGCGGCACTGGCTGGAACCACTTATCCAATTGACCGCGACTATACTGCGCAATTACTCGGCTTTGATACCGCATCAGAAAACTCGCTTGATGCAGTTTCTGATCGTGATTTTGCGATCGAGTTTAGTGCTGCTGCTGCCTTGATCATGATGCATTTATCTCGTATGTCTGAAGAATTGATCCTATGGACCTCTTCACAGTTTAAATTCATCAATATCCCAGATCGTTTCTGCACAGGCTCTTCCATTATGCCGCAGAAAAAAAATCCAGACGTGCCTGAGTTGGTGCGTGGAAAAACTGGGCGTGTTTATGGTGATTTGATTAGTCTACTCACCTTAATGAAAGCTCAGCCTTTGGCCTACAACAAAGACAATCAAGAAGACAAAGAGCCACTGTTTGATGCGATCGATACATTACGCGGATCGTTAATGGCATTTGCAGACATGATTCCAGCCTTGGTGCCAAATATCGACATGATGCGTGAAGCAGCATTACGTGGCTTCTCGACCGCAACTGATCTCGCCGATTACTTGGTGAAAAAAGGCGTGGCTTTCCGTGATGCACATGAAATTGTGGGCAAAGCGGTGGCACTGGGTGTCGCAGAAAGTAAAGATTTATCAGAATTAACGCTTGAGCAGTTACAGCAGTTTTCTGCATTGATTACAAATGATGTATATGATCAAGCGCTGACACTTGAGGCTTCTGTAAATGCACGTAATCATCTTGGGGGGACTGCACCTCGCCAAGTTAAGCTTGCGATTGAACGTGCATATACGCGTCTCGAACAACTTTAATTGAATCATGCCATAGTGAAGGAACTCGATATGTCTAGACAGGTCTTTTGTCGTAAGTATCAGAAAGAAATGGATGCTTTGGACTTTGCCCCTTTCCCAGGCGCTCAAGGCGAGGCACTTTTCAACAGCGTCTCTAAACAAGCTTGGCAGGAATGGCTACAACATCAAACCACATTGATCAATGAAAAACGCCTCAATGTGTTTGATCCTGAAGCTAAAAAGTTTCTTGAAGAACAACGTGAAAAGTTCTTTAACAACGATAGTGATGTAGAGAAAGCCGAAGGCTGGACGCCAGAAGCTTAATCCACAGCTAATTCAAACTAACATTTTGCTTTTAGCCCCCTTTTGATTGATTCAACAGGGGGCTTTTTCTAGACTGGTTTTTGATTTCTTGTATCTGAATGCTGATTTTCTTAACAAAACTTACATTGGACTTACCTAATTTACAGACAACTTACAACAGGCATGGTGAAAGTTACGTGCATAGCCCCTATGATTAAATTCATCACAAATAAAGACGCAAATGCAAGCCATTAGACTTTATTCGTAGATGCCTCCTGATATGACTTTATATCGTATCATTTTGATTTCATAGCTCAATTTCCTTCCTAGATTTCCCCCAAAATCTAGGATTTTTTTTATGCGCAATTTGTAGACCGCATTTAGACCTGATCGAACACGCCTTCTGTGTAATATAGCAATCAATCAAGCGTCTGACCTAAATTGGCAGAGCTGCCGAGTTTTTGTATAAACCGGCTCTGTGACGCAGGTGCACCCTATGCATATTTAACTTTGTCTCAGTATTGCTCGGTGCAAAATATGCTGAAATGATGACAGTCAGGCAGGCTGGTTTTTCGCACGTTGAAACATAAAACTGATACAAAGCAAAGGGCGCGTTTATGTAAACGCGCCCTTATTTATGTGACTAAGAATTAAATCACTAATGGCTTTGTTGAACTTTTTCTTCAATTTCTTCAACACTGGTATGTCGTACATCGAGCCCTTTGGCCATGTAGATCACTTGCTCAGAAATATTACGTGCATGATCACCAATCCGCTCTAGAGAACGTAGCACCCACATCACATTGATGACTCTAGAAATATGACGTGGATCTTCAATCATATAAGTCATTAACGTCCGAGTTGCAGACTGATATTCACGATCAATATCCGCATCTGCGAGTAAGACTTTTAACGCTTGCTCGGCATCAACTCGGGCAAAAGCATCGAGCGCATCATGGATCATTACTCGGACTTGGTTACCGATATGTCGTGTTTCCATATAACCGCGTGGAGATTCACCCTCTTCACATAAGGTCTGGGCAATACGCGCAATTTTGGCCGCTTCATCACCGATGCGCTCTAGATCTGTATTGGCTTTACTCATCGCGATCACCATACGCAGATCAATCGCAGCAGGATGTCGACGCGCCAAAATCAGCGTCAAAGCTTCATCGATATCACGTTCGTATTGGTTCACCACATTGTCTTGGAACTGTACATCGATGGCCAGATTTGCATTGGTATCTAATAAAGCATGAATCGCATTGGCAACCTGCTGTTCGACTAAACCGCCCATGGTCATAAACTTTGTATTTACATCCAACAAGTCCTCGTTGAATTGTGAGGAAATGTGATGATTTAAAATGGGATTATTCGGGTTCAAGGCTAGACGCTCCACAAGCAGCGATAAAATGTTAAACAACTACACTAAAGGATTATTAAAGCATAGTGATTGTGAATTCTTTATGACAATACCCCAGGATTTAACTGAGTTTAGTTTCTAGATGTAATCATATTGTCTACAGCCTTGGCTCAGCCTTACTGTGATGGTTGCTGTATTTTACCCCATCTTGATCATTTAGGTGAATCATTCGAGCAGATCCGCCAGCAGCTTCGATTCTGTTTTTTTAAAGCGAGCTATGCAAAAACCTGCTTCTAAACCTCAGCCTAGCGAATCGATCAGGCACCTAAATCAATATTACATCTGCCTCTAATTCTTATGTGTAGTTAACCGTTCTATCCTACAACTCTACAATTCATTGCATTTGGTCGGACAATTATCGGCAACAATCAGCGCTTAGATCTCATTCGCAACATCCCTTATCACTTTTGAATGCCGCTTGACATGTACATGAAGCCAAGAAAGTTAATCCATCATTTCATCGTCCTACTCTTCATGTTGATCATTCCGATCTTTGTTATTGCCTGCCAAAAATCTAGCCCTGAGATCTATCCTGAAACAGAACAAAAATCTGCTGATCCGTATAAAGCACCAGACTTGACCGAAACCTGCGAAAACTTAGCCGTGGAAATGCAAAATATTGACCAGCAACGCAGTACTTTGGCGCTCGAACAGGTCAATCAGAATATACGGCTCTGTTTATCGGTGATTGATTTTAGCGAGCAAAAGAAACTGATGCTGTTGGCCAACCAGATGTACCGTAAATTTTTACATGTCGAACGAACCCCGGCACAGCAAGCTGAATTTGAAAGCTATGTGCTTGAACAGTCTCAGTATCCGACCCTACAACAGCAACACTTCGACAAACTTCACCCGCGGGATCAATATCTATTACGCCACCAAGGTCAGGCCTATATCGAACTGATCGACGCTGGGCGACATGAGGTTTTTTATCGACGCAGTCCACAGTATTTGGCCAAAGTGTTTGCCCCTTATTTACCCAGTGCTGAAAGTGTTTTTATCCTAGAGCTTGCAGATCAAAACATGCAGCCGGTTTTTAAAGATCAACGCTTAAAGCTTTCACCGCAAGAGATCGTACAACGTGCTCAGTTTTGGGTGGATTATCAAAAAGACTATCCGCAGAGTAGTTACCGCAGCGATGCCAATTATCTGGGGCAGTACTATATGACCCTGCTGTTTATCGGGAGCAAAAAAGATCCGATTTCCACGCACTTTAATGGCACAGATGATATTCAGGATGCAACGCTGACTGAAATCATGCAGCTTGCTGAGCAACACGGCGCTCTGGCGATGAAGGCGAAAAAGTTTTTAGACTTTATCGAGATGAGCAATGCGCAACGACAACAGATTCTTTCCTCAACGCCCAAGACCACAGAGCGCCCAGCCCAAAACACAGCAGATGTGGCGGTGCTTCAGTTGCAGCGTTATTTAAGTTTAAGCACGATCAATCTTGACCGTCCTGCAAAAAGAGATTGTTTTATCGATGCCGTCTGCCGTTAAGCCATCGCTGCTCCCCCGATCAAGCCCACAGCCCAAATCGTCACACCCATCAAAGTTCCTACAAAAACACTGCTATTTTCATAAATAAAATCAATCAATTCCAGCCACAATCGGGTATTAAATCCTGTACAACAAGCACCCGATGAACGGCTTCTGTGTTAACATCATGGCTCGCTTGACGGAGCGCGAGTAATTCCTCGCTGAGATTGTCTCAGTTCTACATTGATGTGTAGAACTTAAAAACAAGTACCGTTGAACCTGATCAGGTTAAGACCTGCGTAGGAATCAAGCCAGCTAAGAAATCCAGCCAAAATCCCTCCGCCGTGAGGATCAGTCTGCCAGTTTTTTAGTCATGCTTGATTCGTTGATGTCATTCATAAGGATCATGCCATGAACCAATTAACGAATCTTTCGCCAGCCGATATCTTCGCGCAACACGAACAAGATGCAAAAGATCTAACTCGAATTCTTCCCGCTTCAAAAAAAGTCTACATTCAAGGTTCACGCGCCGATATTCAGGTGCCATTTCGTGAAATTTCACTGACTGATACGCCGACAGGCCTTGGTGGCGAAGTCAATCCCGGCATCATGGTCTATGATACTTCGGGTTCGTATACCGACCCTGCTGTTGAAATTGATTTAAATCAGGGTTTGCCCAATGTTCGCGATCAATGGATCTTAGAACGTGATGACACCGAACGTTTGGACAGTTTAAGCTCCAGCTTTGGCCAAGAGCGTTTGAAAGACATCCGTACCGCGGAAATCCGCTTTGCCCATATCCAAAATCCACGTCGTGCCAAAGTCGGTAAAAACGTCACCCAAATGCATTACGCCAGACAAGGCATCATCACGCCTGAAATGGAATATATCGCCATTCGTGAAAACCAACGTCAACAAGAAGGTGTCGATCAACGCCAGCATCCAGGGCAAAACTTTGGTGCGAAAAATCTACGCGAAATTACCCCTGAGTTTGTACGTCAGGAAGTGGCGGAAGGACGTGCGATTATCCCAGCCAATATCAACCACCCTGAAATCGAACCGATGATCATCGGGCGTAATTTCTTGGTCAAGATCAATGCCAATATCGGTAACTCAGCACTCGGTTCGAGCATCGATGAAGAAGTCGCGAAAATGACTTGGGCAACCCGTTGGGGTGCCGATACCATCATGGATTTATCCACCGGCAAGAATATTCATGAAACACGCGAATGGATCATCCGTAACTCACCGGTGCCGATTGGAACCGTTCCAATTTATCAAGCACTGGAAAAAGTAGATGGCGTTGCAGAAGATCTGACCTGGGAAATCTTTAAAGACACCTTGATCGAACAAGCCGAACAAGGCGTGGACTATTTCACCATTCATGCTGGGGTGCTGTTACGCTATGTGCCATTGACGGCAAATCGCCTCACCGGCATCGTGTCACGTGGGGGTTCCATCATGGCACAGTGGTGCTTGGCACATCATCAAGAAAACTTTTTATACACCCACTTTGATGACATCTGCGAAATCATGAAAGCTTATGACGTGTCATTTAGTCTCGGGGATGGCCTACGTCCGGGCTGTATCCAAGACGCCAACGATGAAGCGCAGTTTAGTGAGCTCAGAACTTTAGGTGAACTCACGCATCGCGCATGGAAACATGATGTGCAAGTCATGATCGAGGGCCCTGGACACGTGCCAATGCACATGGTCAAAGAAAATATGGACTTGCAACTCGAAGTCTGCCAAGAGGCACCGTTTTATACCCTTGGTCCGCTGACCACGGATATTGCACCGGGCTATGACCATATTACTTCTGCGATTGGGGCTGCGATGATTGGCTGGTATGGCACGGCGATGCTGTGCTATGTCACCCCCAAAGAACATTTAGGTTTACCGAACAAGAAAGATGTCAAAGACGGCATCATCACCTATAAGATTGCTGCGCATGCGGCTGATCTGGCCAAAGGTCATCCGGGCTCACAAGTCCGTGATAACGCCTTGTCAAAAGCACGTTTTGAATTCCGTTGGGAAGACCAATTCAATCTGAGCTTAGACCCAGATACTGCGCGCAGCATGCATGATGAAACCATGCCTAAAGATGCACATAAGTCAGCGCACTTCTGTTCAATGTGTGGCCCGAAGTTCTGTTCGATGAAAATCACCCAGAACGTTCGAGATTATGCAAAGAATCAGGCCGATCATGCTGATCACAAACAAGACCTGAGTGATGCTGAAGCGGGAATGCAAGCCATGAAAGAGGTTTATCATGAGCAAGGGCAAAAACTTTACCACAAAGTGTAAATTCGCAAAAAAGTTATTGTCTTCGTAAAATTCTCGGTTAGGATGGGATGAATATACGTCGTCCCATCACTTTATAATATGACTATCACCCAATTCGCTACTTTTGATCACACCGATGTCACCATTAAAAATAGAGCATTGGTTTATCAGGGGTTTATTCAAGTCGAACAGGTGAGCCTCAGTCACCGCTTATTCCAACAAACTCAGTTTATCTCTCCCTTATCGCGCGAACTGATCCGCCGCAAAGCAGCGGCTGGTGTGCTGCTGTATGACGACCTACAACAAAAGTTTGCTTTGATTGAGCAATTTCGAATTGGCGCAATCGACGATCCAGTGTCGCCTTGGCAACTCGAAGTCATCGCTGGGGTTTTAGATGGTGATGAATCAGCAGAAAGTTGCATTCGCCGTGAAAGCCAAGAAGAGTCCGGCTGTGAATTGGGTGAGTTGCAACATCTATTTAGCTTTTATCCCTCTGCTGGTGCCTGCAATGAGATCTTTCACCTCTATGCGGCTCCAGTGAGTTTGCCCGCTGAAGGCGGCATTTTTGGTTTGGCGGAAGAAGGGGAAAATATCAAACTGCATCTGATCCCCTACGTCGAATTAGGTCTGTTGTTCCAGCATCGGCGTGTATGCAATGCACCGGTGATCATGGCACTGCAATGGTTGCAAGGCCATATCGCCAAACAGCAGCAGGATTGAAGGAGGATTCAAGGTGGTCACTTCACATCAAAGCATGCGCTATCATCCAAGCAACAGCCCTGAAAACAGTCAGGCTGAGCAACGCGGTCAAACCCTGATCCAAATCACCGACACCCACTTGATGGCGAATGCAGACGCGACTTTTCTCGGCATCAATCCAGAGCAGAGTTTTCATGCCGTGATGGAGGATATTCGGCAGAAATATCCAGATTTTGATGTCTTGATTCATACCGGTGACTTGGCTCAAGAGGCTGAACCGAGCACCTATGCGCGTTATCTGGCTTATATGCAACAGCTGAATATCGAGACATTTCAAGTGCCGGGTAACCATGATGATCTGAGCTGTTTTCCGCTCAAGCAAGCCTTACCAATGCCGACCGTGATTGATCTGCAGCATTGGTCGATCATCTTATTGAATACCGCGGTGAAAGGTCGTATTGATGGTTGGATTCAAGCCGAACAACTTGAGCAGCTGCGACCGATCTTGCAACAACGACAAAATAAGCACTTGATCATCGGCTGTCATCATCATCCCTTTGATATGAAATCAGCATGGATCGATCAACATAAACTTAAAAATACCGATGCACTGACTGAAATTTTTCAAGCTTATCCCAATATAAAAGCCGTGCTGTGTGGGCACGTACATCAAGATTCAATTCATACATGGAATAATATTGCGTTCTTGTCGACCCCATCAACTTGTGTTCAATTTAAACCCTTGCAACATGACTTCGCGCTCGATCAGATCGCGCCCGGTTACCGTTGTTTACACTTAAATGCAGATGGGAGCTTCAGCAGCCAAGTACAGCGGGTTTATCAGGCGATACAAAGCATAGATAATGAAATAACAGGCTATTAGCTTTTCATTTAAGACGATTTAGATTAAGTTATCTCTCCTAAACAGCGTATGCAAAGTCAAATGTCAACATTCATGGCTTTCTTCTTGAAGCAAAACTCTATATGATGACGCCCCCGATAGAGTGGTTTTCTGTTGGTAGCAATAAAAATACTTGCATATCACCATATTTTTTGCGTATAGATATACGTATATGATGAGGATTGCCCTACATGGCGAATGACAACCAAAATCAAGTGCTTGAAGAGAATATCGAAGTCGTTGACGGTGATAAAGCGAAACGTGTTCGCAAAGTCAAACCTAAGGCTTCAGACAGCGGTACAACAGCCAGTTTATTTGGTATCGCGCCTTATCAACCTAAAAAAAATGAAGAATACATGTCCGAGGGACAACTTGAGCATTTCCGCCAAATTTTATTGGCTTGGAAAGCAGAGTTGATGTCGGAAGTTGACCGTACTCTGAATACCATGCAAGACGAATCTTCAGCTCTACCCGATGTCAACGATCGTGCAACGCAAGAAGAAGAGTTTGCCATTGAATTGCGTACCCGTGACCGTGAACGTAAATTGATTCGTAAAATTGAACAGTCCATTGATGCGATTAAAAACGATGACTATGGCTTCTGTGAAACTTGCGGGATCGAAATTGGCTTACGTCGTCTTGAAGCACGCCCAACCGCGACTTTATGTATTGACTGCAAAACACTCGCAGAAATCAAAGAAAAGCAGAACAACGGCTAATCCGAGATTTGCATGTTAGATTTTGCATATTAGATAACAACATATGCGTGAGATAGCCTCGCCTTATGTGGGTCGGTTTGCGCCATCGCCAACCGGCCCTTTGCATTTTGGCTCCCTCATTACCGCAGTCGCCAGTTACTGCGAAGCCAAAGCCCAGCAGGGTCGTTGGCTGGTTCGTATCGAAGATACTGATATCCCGCGTATTTATCCCAACAGTATTCAACATATTTTAAAGTGCATTGATGCCTTTGAATTTGAATATGATGGCGAAATCATTTTCCAACAGCAGCGGCTTGATCTGTATCAGCAGGTCTTGGAACAGCTAGCACAACAGCAGTTGGTTTATGCCTGCCAGTGCACCCGAAAAATGCTCGGTTCCAATCACATCTATGCCGGCACCTGCCGCGATCTCCATCTCGACCACACACAGCAAGCAATCCGAGTCAAAGTCGGTGCGGAATCGATTTGTTTTGATGACCTATTACAAGGCCGACACTGTAGCAATCTACAACACGACCTCGGCGACTTCGTGCTCAAGCGCCGTGATGGCATCTTTAACTATCAATTGGCGGTCGTGGTGGATGACTATCTACAAGGCATGACCCATGTGGTGCGTGGTGCGGATTTACTCGACAATACCGAACGTCAAATCTATTTAGGGCAACTGCTCGGCTACCCGACGCTGCACTATATGCACTTACCCTTGGCGATGAATGCCAGTGGGCAAAAGCTCTCCAAACAAAATTTGGCCCATGCACTCGATACTCAACAGGCACCGCAACTGCTCAGTCAGGCACTGCACGCCTTGGGTCAAGCTGCCGTAGACTTAGATCAACCGCGCCACATGCTCGCCCAAGCCACCGCCCAATGGGATCGCGATCGTATCCCGCGCGGCACCCAGATCAGCGCGGTGTTTGACTGATCCAAGCACAAAAAAAATGCTGTCGTTTTTAAATCACGACAGCATATTTAAATTGAAGAACCTTCAACTTGACAGTTTAGAAGCTTGATTCTTCTTTGGCAGGGTTGATCTCTTGGGTCGCAGAATCAATTTTCAAAATCAAACTGATCATGACCGCACACATAATCAAAGATGAACCACCATAACTAATAAACGGCAAAGTCAAACCTTTGGTCGGTAGCATGCCCATGTTCATCCCAGCATTCACCAAGATCTGCAACAAGAAAATCATGCTGATCCCATAAGCCAAATAGCCGGCGCGTAGATACTGATGTTGCAAGGCACGATGCCCGACGCGAATACAGCACACCAACATCGCAAAGGACAGCACCAGCACGGTCGCAATACCAAAGAACCCAAACTCCTCACCCAAAATCGCCAACATAAAGTCAGTATGTGCCTCTGGAAGATAAGACATTTTTTGAATACTATGGCCCAGTCCGACCCCAAACCATTCCCCGCGACCAAAGGCCATCAAGGCGTTAGATAGCTGATAGCCGGCGCCGAGTGGGTCTGCCCAAGGATTGGAAAATGACATCATCCGTTCTAAGCGATACGGTGCCAATCCGATCAACAGCCCGAAAACGATCAGGATGGCAATAAAGACCCCACCAAACTGAATCAATGGTGCGCCAGCCAAGAAAAACACCCCTAGCATCATCATCGCGATCACGACAGTCGCGCCGAGATCGGGTTCAAGGATGATCAATCCGACGGTAATGATCATGACGCCGATCAAACGCGACAGCCCCCACCAGCTACTTCGCACTTCTGCTGAACGGCGTACCACATAGTCTGCGGTAAAGATTGCCATCACCACCTTGGCCACCTCAGTGGCTTGTAGGGTGAACCCCGCGATCCGAATCCAACGGGTTGATCCATTAACCTCAGTCCCGACCAGTAATACAGCGGCCAACAACAGAATGGTCAGCAACCACAGTGGAAAGGTATTTTTAAACCATAAATCCAAGCGAATACGGTAGACCATAAAGGCTGCCACGGCAGCGACTGTGATCGAGATCCCATGCCGTACCAAGTAGTGAAATGGATTTTCATGCATGCGTTCTGCATACGGCATTGAGGCTGAAGCCACCATGATCGATCCAATACACAACAAGCTGATCACGCAAAACAGCAATACATTGCGTGTGGTGATCTCTGCTGGCAGCTTGGGTGCCCAGCGCTGATACCAGGCATTCATTTTATTTACAGTTGACTGAGCTAACCCAGACATAGGTGTCTTCCTTATGCTTTTTTCTTTTTAAAGAATTGTTTAGTCAAGTGCATTTACATGTGCAACAAATTGATGACCGCGCTGCTCATAACCTTTAAACATATCAAAACTTGCACATGCTGGCGATAATAAAACCACATCCTGCGCCTGTGCCTGTTGCTGACACACGGCAACTGCCTGTTGCAAACTGTCTACTGAGATCAGTTCAGTACACCCCTGTAGGGCTGTTGCGATCAGGCCTGCATCTTCACCAATCAAAACCGCAGCTTTGACATATTGAGCTACCGAGTCCGCAAGCGCACTGAAATCTTGGCCCTTGCCCTGCCCGCCCAAAATCAATACCACTTTGCCTTGATCCGCAGCAATCGCCTCGCCTAAGCCCTCAATCGCAGCCAAGGTCGCACCAATGTTGGTGCCTTTCGAGTCATTGTAATAACGCACTTGGTGTAATTCTTTCACAAACTCACAGCGATGCTCCAAGCCTTTAAACTTTTTCAGGGTGTTCAGCATCGACTCAAGTGGTAAATCAATCGCTTCACCGAGGGCAAGACACGCCAAGGCATTGGCCAAGTTATGCGTGCCTTGAATATACAAATCACGGCTGTTGATCAAGCGTTCACGCCCGCGCGCGATCCAGAGCTGCTGTTGATCATCTCTTAAGATACCGTACTGATTCATGTCTGGTGCATTGAGCCCAAAGCTTTGCATCGGGGTTGCATCCGGCACTAAGGGCCGCGTTAAAGCATCATCGCGGTTATACACCACGCGCTGTGCCCCTTGGAAAACCCGATGCTTCGCCGCGTGATAACCCTGCATATCACCATGACGATCCAGATGATCTTCACTCATGTTAAGTACCACGGCCACATGCGCATTCAGGTCAGTGGTGGTTTCCAACTGAAAGCTGGATAGCTCCAAGATAAACACATCGGGCTGATCTTGAACCAAATCCAAGGCTGGACGCCCAAGATTGCCACCCACTGCGACGTTTTTGCCCGCGTCCACCGCCATCAAACCGAGGAGTGAGGTGACGGTACTTTTGGCATTAGAACCCGTGATCGCGACGATGGCTGCATTGGTGGCGCGTCTGAGGATCTGAATCTCACTCACCACGGGGATGCCGGCTGCGATGGCGGCTTGAATTTCTGGGGTCTTTGGATCAAGTCCCGGACTGATGATGATTTCTTCTGCTTGCAGCAATAGGGCTTGATCGAGCTGACCAAAAGAGCGCTGCACATGGGCTGGAATTTGATCCTGCCCGGGCGGTGTTCCACGTGAATCGGTTACTGCAACACGGTAGCCTTGTTGATCTAAGAAATTTACTGCCGCAACACCTGAAATACCAAGCCCCACAACAACCTTTAAGCCACCACGCTGTATCAACATCTTGCTGTACTCACCGTTAAATTTAAAACTGGCAAAATGTTATCACTTCGGCATTTTGAATACCTTTTCTGTTTACGTTTTCCACTAAAATTTTGTGTCAGTGCGTAAAAAACCGCTCAAGTTGAGCGGTTTAGGTCGAACAAGCGCAGGGGTTATTTCCACTTTACCGCTTGAACTTGAATTTTTTTCGGCTCAGCTTGATCTGAGTCAGTCGCACAACCACAGCTACCGCCACAGCCCATCACCGCCGCAGGCTTCAGCCATTTGGCCAGTCCAGACCAACCGGCCTGTTCACAGCGTCGCGAGAATACCGTCAGAATCTTGGCCGCAGTCTTGGGACATACTTTTTTAAACACCACCACAGTACTCCAGGTCACCAGTACTGCAATAATTAAAAACTCAACCATCTCAATCTCCTTCGGGCTTAGCCGAAACTAAAGTCCAGCCTAAGCAAAATAATGCGATACGATTTGATAGGTAAAGAATGACATCAAATATGCCAGACCAAACAGATAGGCGGTCATGCCTGCCACAGTCATCCATGAACCGGTTTCACGACGCACGGTTGCCAGTGTCGCCAAGCAATGTGGCGCATAGATAAACCACACCAACAACGACATTCCCGTCGCCAATGACCAACCCGAACCATCCGCGCTGATCAAATGCGACAGACCTTGTGCGATCTCATCTTCATTGGAACCCGACAGTGCATAGACCGTCCCGAGCGCAGCCACCACCACTTCACGGGCTGCCATGGCGGGAATCAGTGCAATCACGATTTGCCAGTTAAAGCCCAGTGGTGCAAAGATCGGTTGCAACAGATGCCCCAACATACCGGCAATACTATAGTCGATATCCGGCAAAGTCGCGCCCTCTGGCGGCTGCGGGAAGGTGCATAGAAACCATAGAATAATGGTTAATGCCAGAATGATTCCACCGACACGTTTTAAGAAGATTTTTGCGCGATCCAACAGACCGATGGCAACACTCTTGATATCTGGGATTTGATAGCTCGGCAGCTCCATCAGCAAGGCATGTTGTGACTTATTCTTTTGAAAGAATTTCATCACTAAGGCCACCAGTAATGCACTGACGATGCCGGCCATATACAGCCCAAACAACACCAGACCCTGAAAGTTAAAGATCCCCCATACCGTCTTGGCCGGTATAAATGCGGCGATCAACAAAGAGTAAACCGGTAAGCGTGCCGAACAGGTCATCAAAGGGGCGACCATGATCGTGATGAGACGATCACGCGGATCACTGATACTACGTGTTGCCATGATGCCCGGAATGGCACAGGCAAAACTCGACAGTAAGGGAATAAATGCACGGCCACTTAAACCGGCTTTAAACATTAATTTATCTAACAGAAAAGCGGCACGTGGTAAATAACCGGACTCTTCAAGCACGATAATAAAGAAGAATAAAATCAAGATCTGAGGCAGGAATTCAAGTACACCACCGACACCGGCAATCACCCCATCCACCACCAAACTCTGTAGCATCGGATGTGAAATAAAGCCACCGAGATATTCACCGAGCCAGTCCGTACCAGCAACAATAAGCTCTTTAAACGGCTCAGCCCAAGCAAATACCGCTTGGAAAATCACAAACATCATCACTGCCAAGGTCAGCAAACCAAACACGGGATGTAAAAAAATCTTGTCGAGAAAGTTGGTGCGCTTGTCTTCTTCTTCTAAAGACACCACCACATCTTTTAATAGTTGTTCTACTTTTTGATATGGTGTACCGCTGAGGATCACGTCACTCAATTCGGTATGCGGGGTATGATATTTTTCTTGATCCAGTGCTGCCATCAAGTTTTCAATACCTGAATTACGCACCGCAACCGTTTCAACCACGGGTACACCCAGACGTTGTGACAGTTTTTGCGTGTTGATCTGCATGCCACGACGGCGTGCTTCATCCATCATGTTCATGACCAACAGGATCGGTTTGCCAAGTGCAATGATTTCGAGCACCAAGCCCAAGTGCAGTTTTAAATTGGTCGCATCGACCACACATAAAAATGCATCTTGTTCGGATTCTTCTGCGATCTTGCCCTGCACCACATCACGGGTGATTTCCTCATCTGGACTGGTCGCATCCAAGCTATAGGTGCCTGGCAAGTCCAAGACCCGCACAGCACGGCCTGAAGGCAAGGTAAATCGACCAATTTTACGTTCAACCGTTACCCCAGCATAGTTGGCTACTTTCTGCCGCGTACCGGTTAAATGGTTAAACAGTGAGGTTTTACCACAGTTTGGGTTACCGACTAAAGCAACACGTAAGGCTTCGCTCATGCTGTTGCTCCCTCAATATCTTGGCTGATTTCGATCTTGTCGGCTTCGATTTTACGTAAGGCAAAACGGGTAAAACCGACCTGTATTAAGATGGGATCTCCACCAAAAATACCCTTGGTAATCACATGGACACGCGTCCCTGCAACAAAACCCAAGGTCTCTAAACGACTCGCTATGAGATCTGTACGGCCACTATCACCTAAGTCTCGATTAACTTTGGTAACAATGGCTGTCTGCTTCACTTTCAATTCTGACAAACGCACTGTCGGCCTCTAAACTGTTGCAAATAGCACTGATTATACAGATAAATGAGAATTACTACCAAATAAGATTTGATTATAATTCTCATTTGCCCACCGGATCGACTTTCATCGACTTTTGATCTACATTGCCTATCATTGCTTGTAGACCCTTGAACCTCGACATGGCCCTCAATAAAAAACCGCGCATCCCAACTGCTGTCAGTATTCCAGAGCAGTTGAGTTTTTTACACGGATTTCGTGACTATTTGGTCGCCCAAACGGTCAGTCCTCATACACGTAACGCCTATCTCTCAGACTTAATTCAATGCAGTGAATGCCATAGCCATCCTCTGCCGGATTGGAGTCATGATGATATTTCCGATGTATTGCTCGCACTGACCAAAAAAGGCAAAAGTCCACGTTCAATTGCTCGGAGTTTATCCGCTTTACGCGCTTTTTATAAGTTTTTACGTGAACAAAAGATTCGACTCGACAATCCAGTGGCTGAGCACAAGACGCCTAAAATCGGACGTGCCCTCCCCAAAGACCTGTCGGAACAGGACATTGAAGCATTGATTCAGGCCCCAGACATAAACACTGCCTTGGGTTTGCGCGATCGAGCCATGCTTGAGGTGCTATACGCCTGCGGCTTGCGCGTCTCGGAACTTTTACTGTTACGTCTTGATTTAATTAATTTAAAACAAGGTTATTTAAGAGTGCTAGGCAAAGGCAACAAAGAACGCTTAGTCCCGATGGGGGCGGTAGCATGTGAGTGGGTGGAAAAATATTTAAATGAATCGCGCAGCAAGCTCTATCAAAGCGCAACCGACTACCTGTTTTTGACCCAACACGGCGGCATCATGAGCCGACAGAACTTTTGGTACGCGATCAAACGTTATGCTTTACAGGCGGGGATTTCAGCGCAACTGTCACCGCATACCCTGCGACATGCTTTTGCTACGCATCTCCTCAATCATGGTGCAGATCTGCGCGTGGTGCAGATGCTGCTCGGTCATAGCGACTTGTCGACCACGCAAATTTACACCCATGTTGCGCAAATTCGCATGCAGCAATTGCATGCCCAGCATCATCCGCGCGCATAGTCGATCGCAGCCAAGAAGCTGACTGAGACTGGCTTTGCGCAAAATTGACCCTGTGTATTTCAAGCTCAAAAGATAAGATTTCATAAATTGAGTGGTTTTTTTTGTTATTCTTAAGCACGCAAAATCATGCTCAGCAAATATAAAGGCCGTTTATGCAATTGAACCGTTCAACCATGCTTCTGGCGTGCGCATTGGCTTCTAGCCTGATGTTCACTGCTTGTTCCAAGGCTGATGACGCCAAAAACGACAATACTTTAACTGCCACCGCACCTGCGACAGGTGAAGCATCTGGCATCACTGAGCGTAATGCAAAACAACGACTCATTGAGACATTACAAAAGCATTTTAAAAATGCCAACATCAATGCAAAAATCAAAGATGTCAAAGCCACTGAAGTGCCAAACCTGTACTGGGTCAATCTCGAAGATATGGGCTCAGTCTATGTGACCAGCGATGGTAAATACCTGATCCAAGGCGATGTGATTCGACTTGGCGGCACACAGCTCAGCAGCATCAGCGATCAGCTGCAAGCGGCTGAAAACAAGAAATTACTCAGTGCGTTGAAAAAAGAAGACTTGTTGGTCTACCCTGCCAAAGGCAAAACCAAGCACGTGGTCTACATCTTTACTGACGCCAGTTGCCCATACTGCCATAAGCTGCATGCGCATCTCCCCGAAATCAATGCCAAAGGTATCGAAGTGCGTTATATCGCATGGCCACGTGGTGAACAGTTTATGCCGGCGATGGAAAGCGTTTGGTGTAGCAAAGACCGTAAAGCGGCTTTTGAACTGGCCATGGCAGATAGCCCACTCCCACCTGCAGACTGTAAAAACCCAGTGCGCGAACAATACCAAATGGGCCTCAATATGGGCATCAACGGTACACCGGCGATCTATAATACTGAAGGTGAACACATCGGCGCCTATATGACGGCCGAGGATTTACTAAAAGCTCTAGAAAAATAACAACCTAGGGTGTAAATAAAAGATCTTTTACACCCTAGAGTCTGGCGGTTTTTTTAGCTATGATCACGAGAACTAATTTTAAATGTATAAATGGAGTGTGACGTGAAACCAGTTCGTCTGGCAATACTCGGTCTTGGTACCGTCGGTGGTGGAGCCCTTAAACTACTACAAGAAAATGCTGCTGAGATTAGACGTCGCACCGGTCGTGATATTCAAATTACCCATGTGGGCACAAGACGCCCACGTCCAGACTTAAACTTAGATCCAAGCATCAAACAAAGTGCTGATTTACTTGATATCGTCAGACAAGACGACGTTGATGTCGTGGTTGAAGTCATGGGTGGAATTCACCCTGCATTTGAAATCATCATGGAAGCGCTGAAACACGGCAAACAAGTCGTCACTGCCAACAAAGCCCTATTGGCTGAGCATGGCAATGAATTGTTTAAAGTTGCTGAAGCCAACAATGTCCAAATCGCCTATGAAGCCGCAGTTGCCGGTGGAATCCCGATCATTAAAGTGATTCGTGAAGGTTTGGCTGCCAACAAAATCGAATGGTTAGCAGGCATCATCAACGGTACAGGTAACTTTATCCTGACTGAAATGCGTGAAAAAGGTCGTGCCTTCGCCGATGTGTTACAAGAAGCACAAGAGCTCGGCTATGCCGAAGCTGATCCAACCTTTGACGTTGAAGGCATTGATGCCGCGCACAAACTGACCATCTTGGCCTCGTGTGCATTTGGGATTCCATTACAGTTTGACAAAGTGTATACCGAAGGAATCAGCAAAATCCGAGCCCAAGACGTGGCTTATGCAGAAGATCTCGGTTATCGCATCAAGCATCTTGGGATTGCGCGTCGTACCGACAAAGGTATCGAACTGCGTGTTCACCCAACCCTGATCCCGGATGAAGAATTACTGGCCAACGTCAATGGCGTGAAAAACGCGGTCTTGGTTCAAGCCAATAAAGTCGGCCCAACCTTGTACTACGGTGCTGGTGCCGGTGCTGACCCTACGGCTTCTGCCGTGGTTGCGGATGTAATCGATATCGTGCGCGATATTATCTATACCGAAGATGGTGCAGGTACCATTCCACAATTGGCCTTTGAAGCTTTGGCGGATACCCCAATCCTCAGCAGCGATGAAATGACCACTGGATACTACATCCGCTTAAATGCTGAAGACCAAACAGGCGTCTTGGCCAATGTCACCACGATTCTCAGTCGTGCCGGTATCGGAATCGATGCGATCATGCAACAGCCGCGTCTAAAAGATCTGATCCCAATCGTGATTTTGACCGACCCTGTGGTTGAGTCTAAAATGAATGAAGTCTTGTCCCAGATTCAAGCGCTGGCTGAGATTCATGGCGAAATCGTTCGAATTCGTTTAGAATTGCTTGAA
>JASLJB010000331.1 GCA_030152605.1 Acinetobacter sp.
CGCAGCATCTTCTGGGCTAATGTCACGCCATGTGTTGCCAAATTTTGCTTTTAATTCGCGGATTGCATCAATCGCTGTTTGATAAGTAGTCATGATCTGTTCCTGTATTAAATTTAGGATTTCATCAATCGAAGAACTAAACCATTGCGATGTTGTCTGCTCAGATTTAGATCACTTCATTGTTATGCCCACAGCTTAGAGTGAGGATCATAATTAATCCAATAGTCTAGGCTAATCTTCACTATTTATTTAAAAAATATATAGATCAAAGTCTTATTATAACCCTCTTGCTTATCAAACCATTATGTTTAACAGATTTAAACTAAGGGCAAATAGAATTAAAAACTTACATTTGATCGCTTGCTTATATAAATCTTTCATGGCAGCCACTGCTGCGATTTAGTTGGAAAATTTAAGTGCTACTTTTCCTCGCAACTCTCGGCTACGCCTAGCTTTGATGGGGTTAAATAGTTTTTTAAATATGCTTTTACACAAAGCGATTTAGATATGGCATAATTCAAAATGATTTCATGAGTTTATTTTCGGTATTTTTTCTATGAATCTGGAGCGGGTCGATCTTAACCTTTTAATTTACCTTGACGTACTATTACGCGAAAAAAATGTCACCCGTGCTGCTGAACAACTAGGCGTTACCCAGCCTGCAATGAGTAATATTTTACGTCGCTTGCGTAATTTATTTAATGATCCACTTTTAATCCGCTCTTCAGAAGGTATGACACCGACCGAACGCGCATTAGAATTACAACCTCGTATTCGTGATGCGCTCTCTGACTTATCGATGATTTTAGAGCCTCGTACCGAATTCAGACCTTATACCAGTAATCGCGTGTTCCGGATTATGACCTCAGATTATGCTGAAGCCACATTGGTTCCACGTCTGGTCAAAGCATTACGCTCTGAAGCACCGAATGTCGTTCTCGACTTTTTAACCCCAAGTGACGTGTCTTATCGTGACATGGAGCAAGGTAAAGTTGATTTAGCGATTAACCGCTTTAATGAAATCCCACAAAGTTTTCATCAAGTTTTGGTGTGGCGCGATAGTTTTTCTTGTCTACTCAATGACAAACACCCTGCTGGCACCAGTCTCAACCTGAAAAGCTATTTAGATGCACAACATATTTGGGTATCTAAAACCGGTATGGGCGTGGGTTTTGGGGTCAATCCTGAAAAGCAAGCCGGTTTGGGTTGGATTGATCAAGCGCTAGATCGTATTGGCCAAAAACGTAAAATCTCAGTGTTCACACGTCATTATCAAATGCCAGGGCTACTTGCAGCCAATGTAGACTTGATCGCAACACTGCCGTCACGCATTGCACGACTTCAAGCACGCAATCAAAACTTGCTTTTGAGAGATCCACCTTTTTATATTCCTGAATTCGAATTGAAAATGGCCTGGTGTCCGCTGCTACATCATCATCCAGCGCATCGTTGGTTACGTCAGTTAATCTTGTACGTTGCTCGACAAATGGTTGAAGAAGAAAACCGTGAATACTTGTCAAATAATAGCAACACGCAACTGCCGCATACTTTTTTCTAATCAAACGATTGTGATAAAATTTCAGTCAGCCACGATCGAGTGGCTGACTGGTTATTAAAGCTAAAGCGTTTGTTATGAATACTTGTGAATACTTAAATAAAAACATGTTGACTCAATTTGATCACTCTTTATATCGTTTTGCTAAAGTTAGTCATCAAACTGTTCATCTAACGGCAATACCATGAGCAAATGTGACACTAAGCAAAACTTTATAAACACAGGTGAGGTATGGATATTTTTCAAAGCATTGTAATACTTATTTTTCTGGTATCGTGCTCATTCTTTTTATCTTTATCTGAAATCGCAATTGCTGGCTCGCGCAAAATGAAACTCAAACTCCTCGCTGAAGGTGGGGATGAACGCGCCAGCAAAGTCATTAACACGCAGGAAAACTCAGCTGACTTCTTTGCCTCCACGCAAATCGGCGTTAATGCCGTGGCGATTTTGGGCGGTATCGTCGGTGAGTCTTCACTACGTCCCTACTTCAACAATTTAGTCGAAGGCATCTATCCAAGCCCTTGGACAGACAGCATTGGGTTTAGTTTATCCTTCCTGACTGTGACCTCTTTATTTATATTATTTGCTGATTTAATGCCAAAACGATTGGCCATGATTTTCCCAGAAAAACTGGCGATTATGGTGATCAATCCAATCCTAATCTTTATCAAAGTCTGCAAACCTTTGGCATGGATTATTAATATTATTGCCAACTCGATTTTCAGAGTCTTTAAAGTCAATACCAAACGCGATGACAGCCTGACCTTTGATGATATTTCTGCATTGGTGAATGCAGGTGCGCAAGCGGGGGTATTACAAAAGCAAGAACATCATTTTATTGAAAACGTTTTTGAACTCGAAGAACGTAACGTTCCCTCAAGTATGACCCCACGTGAAAATGTGGTGTATTTTACTTTGAATGAACCGGAAGAAAGTATTCGTCAAAAACTGGCGGAATATCCATTTTCGAAGTTTTTAGTCTGTAATGAAAATATTGATGAAGTGATCGGCTATATCGACGCCAAAGATATTTTGGTGCGGATTTTAAATCACCAGAAAATTAATCAATTAAATGAGTCTACCATCCGTACCGTATTGACCATTCCTGATGCGTTAACTTTATCTGAGTTACTGGATCGCTTTCGTGCCACCAAAGAAAAATTTGCTGTGGTGATTAACGAATATGCCTTGGTGGTTGGCGTGATTACCCTTTCGGATATCATGATTACCGTGATGGGTGACTGGGTCACACCGATGGAAGAAGAGCAGCAGATCATTCAACGTGATGCCAATTCATGGTTGATCGAAGGTAGCACCCCGATCGAAGACATGATGCACGCTCTTGAAATCGATACCATGCCAGATCATGACAATTATGAAACCCTTGCAGGCTTTATGATGTTCCAGCTGCGTAAGATACCGCGCCCGGCCGACTTGGTGATCTTTGCTGGCTATAAATTTGAAGTCGTCGATGTTGACCATTATCGTATCGATCAATTGCTGGTCACCCGCCTGATCAAAGAAGACGAACCAGAAAGCGAAGTGGCCGAGGAAGAGTAAACCCAAGTTTCGTACGCTCACTGCAAAGACGCTAAAACGCTGTGATTCATCTCGCTGTGATCCATCTTACAATCAGATGCATCACAGCGTTTTAGTTTGCAGCGCTGGGAAAACGCGAATCCGTGATCCAATCGAGATAAATAGCCCAACTGCTCAGGATCCAAATGTGGACACAACCAAGGGCTTGAGTTTTAAAGCAGCGTATTTTGGATTTATAATTTTAACAATTGCTGCTTTAGTGCACAGAATAAGTAAAACCACCATTTTAAGCCTATAATTTTAATGAATATTTTTTGAGTATATATAAGTTTATTTAACATATAATTTTCAATATTGAGTTTGACTAAGAAATTCACTAGCATGATTTTTTATTATTTAACAACAGCGGACAGCGCCGGAGATTAATTCACCCTAGAGCCTAGGCCTGTTATCGCGATTTGCTTTTTTAGAATGGATATGGAATCGAATCACTCTAGACTGCATGATTAAAATATAACTCCAATTTATAGATTTCAAAGGATTGAACTATGCTGACTTTTTTAGGGATCAGCATGATCGGCTGCTTTATGTATCTGATCATGTCGAAACGTTTAAGTGCCTTAATTGCACTGACTTTAATTCCCATCATTTTTGCCTTGTTGGCCTATGTACTTGGTTTTTATTTTGAAAGTTTAAGTCATATTCAACTCAGCGGTTTGGGCGAGATGATGCTAGAAGGCATCAAAAAGCTTGCACCGACGGGAATCATGTTGTTGTTCGCGATTTTGTATTTTGCCGTCATGATCGACACCGGATTGTTCGATCCATCGGTGAAATGGATTCTAAAAAAAGTCAAAGGTGATCCGCTCAAAGTTACGCTAGGTACGGTGTTCCTGACCTTGATCGTTTCCTTAGACGGTGATGGTTCCACCACCTATATGATCTGTGTCGCCGCGATGTTGCCCCTTTATCGACGCTTAAACATGAGTCCACTGATCATGGCAGGTTTGATGATGTTGGCCAGCGGCATCATGAATCTCACACCTTGGGGTGGGCCGACTGCACGTGCTGCGTCTGCGTTAAAAGTTGATCCAAGTGATGTGTTTGTCCCGATGATCGTACCGATGCTGTTTGCGATTGCATGGTTATTTTTCATGGCCTTTCTGTACGGTCGCTATGAACGCAAACGTCTAGGAATCGTAGAACTGGATATTAGTCACGGCGATCATATCCAAATTTCACAAGATCCCGAAGCCAATCGCGCACATCTGAGATGGTTTAACGGCATCCTGACTTTGCTGCTGATGCTGTGCCTGATCAAAGGCGTATTACCGATGCCGATCTTGTTTATGGTGGCGCTGTGTGTTGCGCTGGTGGTGAATTATAAAGATCTGGATATGCAAAAGCGCTTACTGGCCAATCACTCTGGCAGTGCGATGGCGGTGGTGGGAATTATCTTCGCGGCGGGAATTTTTACTGGCATCTTATCTGGCACAGGCATGGTCGAAGCCATGTCCAAAGAGTTGATTGCGTTTATTCCGCAGAGTATGGGCCCTTATTTAGCACCGATTACTGCGGTACTCAGCATGCCGTTGACGTTTTTCATGTCCAATGATGCGTTTTATTATGGGGTATTGCCGATTCTATCCGAAGCTGCCGCACACTATGGCATTAGCCCTGTGGAAATGGCACGTGCCTCTATCGTCGGTCAACCGGTACACCTGCTCTCTCCCTTGGTGCCATCGACCTATTTATTATGTGGATTGGCCGGTGTTGAACTTGCAGATCATCAGAAGTTTTCCATCAAATGGGCGATATTAACTTGTCTGGTGATGCTGGGAATTTCTATGCTGTTTGGTGTATTTCCACTGTTCTCACATGGCTAAGTCTCACATGTCCAAGCAGTGGGCGCTGTGAAAAATAAAAAGTTTCAGCCATGTTGCCCATGACTGAAACTGCGCGTTTAATCTTCAACGATCAACTCATGTAAGTCGATTTTAGCCATAACGTTTAATCAAAACATCGAGTGTGGCTTGGTAATGAATATTGATGTCGTCTTCAAGGATTTTGTAGGCATTATCAAACTGTACCATTGGCCAGCCCTGTTTCCAGAACGGAAAGATATTATGCAGGTCTTGGGTCACGATCCCATCTTCGATCTCAATGGCTTGTGCAATCTGCGCCAAGACCTGAGCGGTTTCAACACCATCAATATTTAGATAATCAATACCTTTGGCTTTGAGAATACGAATACGGTCTTTTTTGTAGCGAATTTTTTTGCTTTGGGTGCTATTTAAATGCAATGCCAAAGTCACGGCTTCATTAAACTTAGATTCAAAGCTTTGTTGTAACGCCACTAAAGCCTGTTTATGTGCCTCTTGACGGCCTGCTTTTCCCCCTTGCTGAATGAGTTCATTGGCTTCAACGTTAAGCACATCATCTTTCATGGATTGTAAGATATCTAAAATTTCAATATCGCTGATAGCTGCAGGGGATTGATCTTGCATGGCCGACCTAATAGAAAACAGAAAAGACAATTGTCGCATAAAAGTGGCTTAAAAACTTAGAAGCATGCTGAGAATTCATACTAAATCTCAGTTGAAGTTGTGTGTTGCACAGCCTTTACACTTTAGATCAGACATCCTCGAAAATAAGATGGCAAGTTCATCCTTTTCATCGCTGCACAATCATCCCGAATATGATTTACTCAAAGCATCCATGAGGAGAACAATATGAAAGCCATCGCATACCAAAAACCTTTTCCGATCGACCAAGAACATCTATTTACTGAAATTGAACGTGATCTGCCCGTAGCCACAGGACATGATCTCTTGGTTGAGGTCAATGCGATCTCAATCAATCCAATCGATATCAAAGTACGGCAACGCACTGCTGAAGATAATCAAGACTGGAAAATATTAGGCCGTGATGCGGTTGGCGTGGTGAAAGCCATCGGCGCTGATGTGACCGGGTTTAAGCCCGGTGATCAAGTGTTTTATGCGGGTACACTGCTGCGTGATGGTTCTTATGCACAATATCAATTGGTCGATGAGCGCATCGTGGCGCTTAAACCACAAAGCCTGAGTGATGCACAAGCCGCTGCCCTACCGCTGACCTCGATCACGGCCTGGGAAATGCTGTTTGATCGTTTAAACGTACATGTGCCCGTGGCGGGTCAAGCGCGCAGTATCTTGGTGATTGGCGCTGCGGGTGGCGTGGGTTCAATCGCGGTACAACTGCTCAAAACCTTGACTGATCTTCAGGTGATCGCCACGGCGTCACGTCCCGAATCCAAGCAATGGTTACAACAGATTGGTGCAGATGTGATTGTGGATCATTCACAGTCTTTAGTGGCGCAGTTCAAGACCCTCGCCTTGCCAGCACCCAGCTATATCTTCTCGATTACTGGCACACAGCAACACCAAGCTGAAATCGCGCAATTAATCGCGCCACAAGGCCGAGTCGGACTGATTGATGATCCTGAAAACTTTGTCATCAACGCGTTTAAGGGCAAATCTGTTTCGATACATTGGGAATCGATGTTTACCCGTTCCATGTTTCAAACCGCAGATATGCAACAACAAGGTCAGATCCTGGCGCAGATCGCGACCTTGGTGGATCAGGCACAGATTAACAGCACCCTTTCCACCCACCTCGGCCACATCAATGCCGCCAATATTCAACAGGCCCACGCCATGATTGAAAGTGGGCAAAGTATCGGGAAGATTGTGTTAGAAGGGTTTTAGTTTAAAACCTCACCTAGCCTCTCCTTAGCAAGGAGAGGTACTAAAAATCCTCACCTAACCTCTCCTTAGCAAGGAGAGGTACTAAATTGTGATGACGATTTTTCCGATATGCTCACCGGTATCCATCGCGATATGTGCCTCTTGGATCTGCTCAAAGGCGAAGGTTTTATAAATCATCGGTAAGCATTCGCCTTTGGCCCATAGCGGTGCGACATGTTGTTGCAAGTCTTCGGCGATAACGGCTTTCTCGGCAGTATTGCGTGCACGCATGGTCGAACC
>JASLJB010000335.1 GCA_030152605.1 Acinetobacter sp.
TGGCCTCGAATTGGGTGTTCCTGTTATTTTTGCACGCAAATACCAATCTCTGACCTTAAAAGATGATTTGTACCGTTCTAAAGTATTTTCGTTTACCAAACAAACTGAAAGCACCATTGCGATTTCAAACAAGCACATCAATGCCAATGATAAAGCTTTGGTCATTGATGACTTCCTCGCCAATGGTCAAGCTGCGCTTGGTCTTGTCGATTTGATTCACCAAGCCAATGCAGAAGTCGTCGGCATCGGCATCGTGATTGAAAAATCATTCCAAACTGGCCGTGATTTGTTGATCGAGCAAGGTTATCGCGTTGAATCTCTAGCCCGCGTCAAGTCATTGACTGACGGTGTGGTTGAATTCGTTAAAGAATAAAACGCATTGCTTTAGGTAAAAAGCCGCGATCCATATCGCGGCTTTTTATTGTCTGTTTTTTTTGATACAGGTGTTATGCGCAGATCAACCCAGTAGCATTAGGGCGTGGTTGCAAACTGCTGCTGAAACTGCGGTGAACGCGGCCCATAGAGTAAGCCCTGCCCCGGACGATGTGGGGTTGGACTCAACATCTGCATGCTGACGGAACCGGCCAAAGGATAGGCATGATCATTGAGATTACTGGAAATCTGTTCAATCACGGCGCCGACCAAAGCACCAATCAGCCCGCCATCTCCGCCATCATTGCTCGACTGCGACAAGCGTTTGCTGCCCGACCAGAGTAATTCCCCCGTTTTCAGATCCACCAATTTGGCTTCTGCTTCAACCGTGGTCACACTCTGCACGATCTGATATTTGGCCCCATAGTCTTTGACTCGGATATACAATCCAGCATCGGCACCAAAGATTTCTTGTAGCTTCTGCGGTGCAATCGACTGTGCATCGTTGCCATTGCTGACGCCATTTTCTTTAAACATATGATCGACCAGTGCCATAGGGAACACATAGTATCCCGCCTCAGCCACGGGTACCGTGACGGTGGCCCAATAGCTATAACTGGCTTTGACATCAGGCGAATCATTGACGGGCGGTAACACCAAGATCGACTTCGGCATATGCTGACGATAGGCTGTGATATCTTTGCCTTGTTGCGGAGCACTGACACAACCCACCAAGACCGTACTCAACAGGCCTAGGCCGAAAAGCATTTTCATGTGTTTTATCATTTGTGCTGCCCTGACTGTGTCGTCATCTTCTGCAAAAGTCGATTCATGAGTACACTCGACTCAGGATAGACCTGACGTTCTAATTCAAAGTATTCCGCCGCACGCGCAAACTGATTTTCATGCAGATACATCAGCCCAAGATGCGCATATAGTCCCGGCGGCACAGCCAAATTTTTGCCTTTGGCTTTTTGAATTTCAGCTTCAAGCTTTAAAATCTGTGCACCCGGTGTGGCTTTCTGCGGTTGGCTATACATCAAATAATTTTGCTGAGGATAAGAACCCCATTGATACAGTGGTTCAGGTGTGGTCACACAGCCGACCAACAAGGTTGCCAGCCCCAATGCAACAATTACATTCTTCATGTGTACGCTATCCAGAATTATTGTGCTGTCCAACGCTGAGTTTGCAGATCAGTCACCAATTTATTCACGGCTTCGCGTACTGCAAGATCCAGTACCTTGCCATTCAAGGTCGAGTCATAAGACGCGGTTGAACCAAAGCCTAAGACTTCACGAGCACTCAATGCATACTCACCCGCACCTTGCACGGAGTGAACAATTTCAGTGCTGCGCACATCCACGATGTTTAAATTGACTTTGGCATAGGCGATTTGTTCTTTGCCACGACCCAAAATCCCAAACAGCTGTTGATCGCCAACTTCTTTACGACCAAACTCAGACACATCACCGGTGATCACATAACGTGCACCCTTGATGTTTTGGCTGCTCTTATTGAAGCCTGCTTCTTGTTGTAACTCAGACATATTGTCGCGGTTTAACACCGAAAAATATCCAGTTTGCTGCAAATGTGTCTCTAAAATGGTTTTCGCTTGGCCACCGAGACGATCGACATTGTCAGAGAAGATCCCACGCATATAGCTCGAACGGTTATCAAATTTACCAATCGATACCGGCACTTTGACACCTTGGTATTGCACTGCAGCCGTTGCTGCGGTCACTTGTGGGGTTTGGATTGATCGTGAGCTTTCAGTGGTTGAACATGCACTCAAAACCGTAGCGCCAACTAAACATGCAAGTGTGTAAAAAGTTTTCATATCTACCCAATATATTTTATAAAAATTAAGAATCACAACGCTCAAGCCTAATTATATCGGCATTTTAATACTTAAAAACAATTCAGAGATGCGCTTAAATCAAATTATTATTTTTATTGAATAAATCACGACGCCTCACAGCCTTCATGATCCTATGCTTTTGCAGCGGTTGTTGCCGATGCTCAGGCTGCTATGGCATATATATTGCTAGTTTTGAAAAATAATAACTCTACTCAGTTTTAGGTAAATCAATGAAAATAAACAGCTCTCAAAAACGTATCGCCAGCATCCTGACGCTGCTCGGAAGTTTGGGCTATAGCCATCACTTAAACGCAGCAGACTTTAAAATGCTCAAGCAAATCGCGCCACAACCAACCCGCTTAGAGACTGGGGCATTCGAAGGTCAATACTATGTCCCCTCTACGCTAGAGACTATTCAATGGGGTTACCTTCCCAATCGTGATGCCAAGCATTTACTCACCGTCCCCTCTGGCAGCACCGTGATCTTCGACACGGTCTCACATGAAGGCCTGCTTGAAGATCAAGGTCGTGATGCAAAAAAATATTTCAGCTCCAAAGGTGTTGCCCCCGAGCAAATCTTGCCTGAAGCCATCATGATCACCCAATCCGATCTCAAACATGACTTTGCCAAAGATGGCCCACATATCGTCACCGGCCCGATTGCGATCCAAGATGCGATGCCGGGGGATGTGCTTAAAGTCGAAATAATAAAGATTGAACCGCGTGTGCCTTATGGCGTGATCTCAAGTCGGCATGGTGCCGGCGCCTTGGTCGGGGAATTTCCCAAAACCAAGCCCAGTGCCCATCCAACGTCTGAACAGCCTGAATCTTTTGGCAATGTTTCAGTCTTTACCCCGATCGTGAAAAATGCACAGGGCAAATATGAAGGTGTGATCGACACCGGCAATGGCAAGGCGATTCGCTTTCCCCTACAACCTTTTATGGGATTGATGGGCGTGGCCGACAACAGCAGCAAACCGATTCACTCGGTGCCGCCGGCGCATTTTGGTGGCAACATCGACATCAAAGATCTCTCAGCTGGCGCGACGGTCTATTATCCGGTTTTGGTGCCAGGTGCGTTGTTCTATACCGGCGACAGCCATTTTGCACAGGGCAATGGCGAGGTGGCTTTGACCGCGCTTGAAGGTTCCGCGCGCGCAACCTTTAAGTTCACCTTATTAAAAGCCGGCAAAGATCCAATTCCGGGCAAAACAGTTCAACAACCTTTGGCTGAAAACGCGGAATATTGGATCACCCCAGGGCTTGATGCCGACCTCAATCAGGCCATGAAGAAATCAACCCGAGAAGCGATTCGATTCATTCACCAACATTATGGTATCGATGAAACACTGGCCTATGCGTATCTCAGTGCAGCCACAGATTTTGAAGTATCACAAGTGGTGGACCGCACCAAAGGTATTCATGCCAAGATCCGTAAGTCCGACTTTCGAGAATTCAATTCACCTGACAAAACCACTCAATCCCCAACAAGCAAAACCTTAGTGGAAAAAGCAGTATCGAAGAGTAAAGCTCATCAATGAGCTGCGTAAAGACGATTAAGCTTTCGCGAGTTTCAGTGCTGCAAGTCCGAGGCGACGACCTTGGGCTTCACATAATAATTTTTCATCTGGGCTGATCACTTGATCATGGCGCGGACCACTGACATGACTGGCACCATACGGTGTCCCCCCAGTTTTGGTATTCGACAGTGCCGCATCAGCATTGCTTAACCCCATAATCATCATGCCGTGATGGAACAATGGCGGCAACATACTCAATAAGGTACTTTCCTGTCCGCCATGCATGGCACCCGATGCAGTAAACACGCAGGCTGGTTTGTCATGCAACGCCCCATTCAGCCACAAACTGGTGGTTTGATCCCAAAAATATTTCATTTCACTGGCCATATTGCCAAAGCGTGTCGGTGAACCGAGTGCCAAGCCTGCACAATTGGCTAAATCATCCAAACTACAATAAAGATCACCCTGTTCCGGGATGCTCGGCGCTGCTTCTTTGACCACACTGGAGATATTCGGTACAGTGCGAATCTTGACTGCCATCCCTGTTGATTCAATGCCTTTGGCGATCAACTCGGCCATTTGTTTGACTGAACCTTGTTTGCTGTAATACAAAACTAAAATGTAAGCTGGCATATTTTTGTTAGACTAAGATGAAAAGAGAACTATACGATATTTTTCTCTTTTTTTGCCTTAAGATAGTTCTTAAAAGTGTAAGAATTTGAATACAATAATTGAGACGACATCGACATGCTAGAACAGTACTTAAAGAAACTTCCTTTTTATGACCAGAATTGGTTTCAGTTTATTTTATTCGTTATTAAACGTTTTGAAGCAGATCGTTGTCGCGAACAAGCCGGCTCATTAACTTACACCACATTGTTTGCAGTGGTGCCGATGTTGACCGTATTTTTGGTGATCATTTCTTCAATTAAAGCTTTAGAACCGGCTCGGCAACAACTCCAACAACTGATCTATAGCAACTTCTTGCCCAAGACCACGATTGCTTTCGATAAAGCGCTGAATGCGTTCACGGCCAAATCCAGTAATTTGACCGTGATTGGTATTCTGTTTTTATTCTTTACCACCGTGATGATGTTGACCAGTATCGAAACCGTGTTCAACCGCATTTGGCGGGTGCGTGAAACACGTGGTGGGATCGTGGGCTTTATGCGCTATTGGACGATTATTTCTTTGGGTCCGATCCTACTCGGAAGTGCTTTTGCAATTTCTTCCGCTGCCGCATCACTCAACGTTTTGAGCAATAATTTTGCCGGCTATGAGCTGAATGGCGCACTGATCTTTTCCAGCATCTCTTTTTTATTGACCGTCTTAGGCTTCTTTATTCTGTACTGGACCATTCCCAATCGCAGTGTGCCGGTACGCTCCGCATTGATCGCCTCTTTGTTTAGTACCACCATATTTGAATTGATTAAGAGTTTATTCGGCTATGCCATGTCCAACTTCACCAGCTATGAAATCGTCTACGGCGCATTTGCTGCCGTGCCGATTTTCCTGCTGTGGATTTTCCTGTCCTGGAATATTATCTTACTTGGGGTTGAAGTCAGCTATGCATTGACCGCATTCAAATCTGGCAAAGATCAAGATCGTCATCCCGTGATCATGTTGATGGATTTACTGGAACTGTTTTATAACAAGCAGAAGTTGGGGGAAAGTGTCACCGACTCTGAGGCGCTCGAAGTCTTGGGTCGTGAGGAGATTGGCCGTTGGCCACGTTATGCCGATATGTTACAGCAGCAAAATCTGATCAAGTCCACCAGTGATGACACTTTTGTCTTGGTGCGTAACTTAAGTCAGGTGGATTTCTGGACCTTCTATAAAGCCCTGCCCTATCCACTGCCGCGCCGTGATGATGTCGGTAACATTCACCCTGACGATTTGTGGATGCAGAAACTCGGCCCTGCCTTGATCGATACGGATGATTTCCTGTCTGCCAAACTGTCGATTCCACTCTCGACCATTTTTGAAGCGAAGTAAATCCACTTTTAAATCCATCCCAACTGAACATAACGCCCGGTTGTGTTCAGTGATTTTCTCACTCCCCTTCAAGCAATTCGCTTTACTGCGCAAAAAGTGCCTGACTATAATTCAATGCCTTCTGACTGCGTTTGCCATCACTATCAAAATAACGATCGCTATAGCACATCTGTTCCTGCGTATCGCAGAACACCCCATTGGCAAATGTAAATTGAGTAAGGTTGAATGCACCTTGTGAGAAGACTCGATTGGCCTGTCCCTCACCGAGATACTTTTCAGTTAAGGCTTGCGAGACCCCTTGGGCATTGGCACAAAAGTACTGATCACAGAGTACATTGCGTTCGGGATGCTCAAGCTCCAAGAGCAGATTTGATCGAGTGGGTTGTAGTTGGCAGGCACTTAGCCCACAGGCCACGGCCACGCACAATAATAAGGTTATTTTTTTCATCGTATGACTTTATGAAGTTGAAGTAAAAAATGAAATTCAAAATGCATGATAGCTTAATTTCTCAGCAGAAAACATCAACCTCGCACACGCCCAGCGCATGTTTGTCTGCAAAAGCACACCTGCAAATACAAAAAAGACCTGAATAATCAGGTCTTCTTATTTACACATTTCTAAGCGGACTCGAGTCGAGCACTGTGTCAAACCCTACGGTTTTTAACCTGCTTTGACTGCGCGTTTCTCACCTAAGGCCTGTGCAGATGCTTTGGCTGGATCGATCTGCGTGCTTTGATTTTGCTGAGCGCGTAAATAACTTTCCATTGAGTCATCGAGTGCATACAACCAAGGCGTATGATGCGGTTTGGCCATGGTGCCCGTCATCACAGAACGGTGTACCTTATTTCTAAAGCCCATAATATTTTCTTGCTTGTCTTTCTTCCATTGCATGAAAATCTTATTCACGGCATCAATATCAATTTCAGGATAATCAGTTTCAGCGATCAATTGCTGAATATATTCACCCTGAAATTTAACTTGATCCTCAGCACTGTTTAGGCCTTGCTCACGCGCATGCCATTTCTGGCTATCTGCGATCATTTCATCTTGATTTGGCAAAGTTTTTTCACCCAAGATCACATCACGGACATACCATGCTTGTGCATCAAACATATTAAAGGTGTACCACTGATCCTGCATACCCAGATAGAACATACGTGGGTTTTGTTCCCAGACCACACCTTTGTATAAGCCTAAAGGATATAAGCAGTTATTGGTTTTTAAACGTAAATCTTCTGCAATATGCGGGAAATGATGCAGATAGCCGGTACATAAAATAATCGCATCAACTTCGGCCGAACTTCCATCACCGAAATATGCGGTTTGCTCATCAACACGGAGTAAATGCTGTTTTTCACTCCAGTTCTCTGGCCAGTTAAAGCCCATCGGCTTGCTGCGATAGCAGCTATAAATTTGCTTGGCACCGTACTTATAGCACTGTGAACCAATGTCTTCTGCCGAGTAACTACTGCCGACGATCAGTACGGTTTTATCTTTGAATTCAACAGCGTCACGGAAATCATGCGCATGTAAGATACGACCATTAAATTTGTCAAAGCCTTCAAACTCTGGGACATTCGGGGTGGAGAAATGACCAGAAGCCATTACCACATAGTCGAACTGCTCCGTATAGACTTCGTCTTGATCATGATCGGACACATGCACAGTAAACTGTTGAGTTTCGTCATCAAATTCAACAAATTTCACCGCTGAATTGAAACGAACCTGTTCTTTGAGACCGGCTTTTTTCACTCGGCCTTGAATATAATCCCACAACACTTCACGTGGTGGGTAAGAAGCGATCGGCTTTTTAAAATGATCGTCAAAAGTATAGTCAGCGAACTCGAGCGCTTCTTTGGGACCGTTGGACCATAAGTAACGGTACATACTGCCATGTACCGGTTCACCATTGGCATCCACACCTGTACGCCAAGTGTAGTTCCATAACCCGCCCCAATCATCTTGTTTTTCAAAACATACAATTTCAGGAACTTGTAGACCTTTGGCCTTTGCTGATTGGAAAGCTCTTAATTGGGCCATCCCACTGGGACCTGCACCGATAATTGCAATTCTTGTCATGACTATCTCCATTAGTTTTGAGTTCGTGCTTCTCATGCTGAATTCACTTAAATTTTATTCAATTTCAGTGCATTCAACGGGCTGCATATGGATCAAAATTCAAACAGACCTCACGCTAAAATAGAAGCGATTTTCACATCAGGATCCAATAAATGAGTGGCGATTTTTAGAACACATCATGTGTTTATTTAGCTCGCTCAACTCCCCCCACACGGTTAAAAGTAAAGCAAATATATCACAAAAAGTGATGAACTTAATAAAAACATCAATTTAGTTGATAAAAAACACCGTCCAACGAATGAACAATAGCGCTTTAATATTGCAGATTAATGACCCAACTTTGCGGGTAGGTTTATGTGAATATAGAAAATAAACAACTGATAATAAAGTATTTTTATAAAAATACGATCTTTTGTATTTTAAGATTTTGCTATACATTTCAACTAATTAGTAACGAGCGATTGGTTGCTTTTAAATTTTTTGAGCTGCAAATAAAATGAGGCAAGCTCATCACCAAGCTGCCTCAGAAAAATATCAATCTATGCGGTTAAAATACGCTTATTTTGACAAAGATAATTGTTGAATCATTCAATTTCAACTGGCGACTAAAGCAGCAACACCCCGCCAAGAAAAGCATGAATATTAGATCGCTCGCTTCGATGTGCTCAGCATCATCAAAAGCAAAACATCATGGTAAATAAGCAGCACCGATCACAGTGATCTAGGACACGCGGTGATGCCTATTTCAGGTCATGCATCGAAACGGTTTAACTTTTTTGAACTTGGTTTAACTTAGCTCAGATCAACTTAAGTAACGAGGTTTCTCTTCGATAACGTCCACTTCAGCTTTGTGGCCGTGTTTTTCCATCAGTGCAAATAATGCAGCTTGAATCATATGCTGAGCCAATACCGGTGTTTGATCACCTAAAATGGTTTTAATGTCTTGGCTAAATTGGATCGTGACCAGCGGTTCTGTTTCTGAACCCGCATTACGCAATGCCAATTCACCACCTTCCAATTGGACTAACTCAAGAATCACTTCTTGGTTACCAAATAATTCTTTTAACTCTTCTATAGACATATGTCCTCCATGCTGAACATGGCACAAAGTACAGGATGTACTTTGTAATGCTTAGTAAAGATATATCGGGATGCTTGCAAATAAATTCAAGTCAAAACTTGAACAAATCAAAATTCGACCATTTCATTGCGGAAACCATCAATCAATTGAGTCAGATCTCGGAGCCATTCACGTAAAATCTTGGTGTCTGGCAACCATGCTTGGGGGGTCTGGGTCACTTTGATGATCAGATGTGAAGAGGTCTCAAGTTCCGGCTCATGTTGACTTGGCTCAGGGGCGTATTGACACATGCGGTAAGCACGCTTGAGTTCGGCAATAAAACCATCTTTGGCCAGTTGTTGCATGATCGAAATTTCAGGTGAAATCTGACCTTTGTCTGCCATCAAGGCTTCGATCGACTTTAAGCTCGGTTGCAAATCATTGAGTCGATAATAACGCACTAACTCTTGTAGGAACGCCAACATCGCGCCATGTAAATGAAATACGGCCGCTTCTCGATGTGCTTGTGCCTGTTGAATATGTTCAGTTTGCTCAGCTTGTTGGCAAGCCAGTCGGGTGAAATATAACTTTTGATTGGTTCGATCGGCATGATAACGAGCAACACGTGACATCGCTGAATGTCCTCCATCCTATAGAGCATTTAGATTAAACATGCTTTGCGCAGATTTAAAGTTATTTTTGCATCAGATCAAGGGACTGATCAGGAGCGATGGATTTTGTGTAAGCGATCATTGCGAGATTTAACAACGAACATGCCGCATTAAGTCTCAGCACTTGAATCAAAATCCAGCATGGATCTTGATCCAAGCCTTAGATTTACTCTTCGCTAGCTGCTTTAACGCGGATGCCAATCCCTTTGACACGTAAGGTGTTCAAGCCTTTAATGGCTTTGACTGCTTCACGACCATTGGCCATTTCAACAAAACCAAAACCTTTGGATTTTCCAGTGTCTTTGTCCATGACCACGACACATGATTCGACTTGTCCATAAGGTTTAAACAGCTCCAAAAGCTCTTCTTGAGTAACTGAACGCTCTAAGTTACGGACTAAAATTTTCATTTTCCAACCTTATCTGGGCAACATCATTAAAATAGGCGTCTCATTA
>JASLJB010000342.1 GCA_030152605.1 Acinetobacter sp.
CTGGTTTGCTTTATATCTCGAACCGTACTGAGCTTAATTCAATTCCTGAGCACTTACTTGCACATAGCGAATCACCCCATCTTGATATAGATGGCGACACAGCTTGGCAGTCATGGCGATCTTGGCGTAGTCAAAAGCAATACGTTGTTTCAACTGTGGCGGGCGTAAGCGGTGAACATGATCCGCAAATCCCGCTAAGACTGCAGTGCTGATATCTTCAATCTGGATTTGATCAAAACAGTTCTGTTGGAGGAGCAGTCTTAATTGCACTTCAGTGTTGAGGTCATAAAAATTGATATCAGCGGCTTTAAGTAGATATTTATAGCGCTGTTGCTGCAGCCGATTCAGCTGAGCAAATTTATCCGTCCAGATCAAGCAATGAAAGCCCAAACGCCCCTGCGGTTTCAATACACTGCGTACAGCATTGAGCAGGCGCTCCACCGGCGCGTGATAGGCGGCATCGATACATAACACCACATCAAAAACCTGAGCCAGCTGCAAGTCAGCTAATTGATAAAAATCACCTTGGTATACGCTAGGACACGGCGAAAGATGACGTTGTATCTGAGCGATACAGGAACGTTGTAACTCCACAGCACTCAGCGATGTCACGGCGTAGGACTGCTGCCAATGCTGCAAACTGGCACCCTGCCCGCAGCCCAAATCCAAGACCTGATCGATGGCCTTGAGCTGAACTGCTTGCGCCAAGTGATCGGCCAACTGCTGGCAGGCTTGGGCATAGTCTTGTGTCTGCGCATCCCAATAGCCCAAGTTACTCCATGCCAGCGACGAATGGTCACCGAGGTAACGACTATCAATCGCGTATTTATGTGCGCGAGGAGCGAAAACAGAGGACCAACGACTCATACTAAATGACTCGCTGGCTTCATATCAGATAGATACATATCGAATGACTTTGATGATTTCAAAACAATACGCTATGCAATGTGCTGCTCGCTGTCAATGCAAAGATCAGTAGCCCAACTGCGGCGCGACTTCGACTTTAGGTTTTAGCCCAATAAATGGTAAGGGGGCACCAAATATTTCAGCAATGTGCATCGCAGAGGTAACGGCAGATTCAAGAATCGGCAAACCATCACAAGACCATGAGCCACAATAGAATATTTTGCGGTCTGCATCTTTATGACGCTGCTGGAGTTCTTTATTTAGTGCCACCGTCTGCGAATCCACCACTGCACGGTTCAGGCTCACCACTGAAATCACTTTCTTCGGATCAATCTCAGTCACAGGGCGCCATGTTTGGAATACTGGACTTTTACCGACCAGACTTGGCTCGATTGAATTGAGCCATACGGTAAATTGTTGACGTGTAAATTTACGATCCATCATATAACTCAGCACCGCCCAATCCTTACGATTCGGTGGCATCACCGAAGTATCGGTGTGGATGACCAGATCACCTTGCTCAAAACGGAACTGTTTCAATAATGCGATATCATCCGCAAATTGAGTTTGATCGAGAAAGCCTTCGATCTTCGAGGTAGGGGTCGCCACCACCACACGATCAAAATAATCACGTTCATCTGTATCGTTGATTACCAAGATTTGATCATCTTGTTCAGTGACTTGCTTGATCGCAGAACCACTACGGATCTCAATACCTTCGATGAGTTTGTCGACCAGTGCTGGCGTTCCGCCTTGTAAACGCAACAAGGCATCACCGTCGGTCAGCTGTCTTAAAAAGGTTAATAAGGGTTTGGCTGGCCATTCGCCAATGGTCTTGGGATTACAGGTACAGATGGTATAAAGCACCGGCATCACCGCGCCGTGCCAAAAGACTTCTTCAATATGATGCTGATTAATAAATTCAGCCAAAGTGATGTCTTGATCTTTGGATTTAAAGAACTGATGAATCGCCGTTTTGAGCTGCAGCATGCCTTTGACCAGACGCCAACCATACTGCTTGATGCCTTTACGATTGTTAATAATCGGGAAATTACCAATACGACTACGCGTGGTGGTTAACCACGTTTCAGTCCGATCTTCAAACAACCAACTACATGCCATATAAGTGCGTACTGGAAATGTCGGAATTCCCACATAGGCAGCCAAACTCAAGGTGTTTTTCCATAAATGCGGATTCATCACGCGGAGCGGAGCATCGATTAATCCTTCTTCGAAGGTCAAACTATGACTATCCATACCACGACCAGCAAGTGCTTCAAAGATCGTAATATCATGCCCGGCGTCTTTTAGAATTCTTGCCGTTGCCAGCCCGGCCATACCGCTACCTATCACTGCTATCTTCACAGTTGTTATCCATGCGTTGATGATGTGATTCATTATGAATCATGACGTCTAGAAAGACCTTATTAAAAAGTTCCAGATTTCTTGTTTTTCGCTTTCTGCTCAAGCCTTGCTCATTGCGATACAAACTTATAATTTCAAAACATCGGTTATTTATATTCAGCTGATATTCAGCCAACAAAAATCTCTATATCTCATATATTTATAAAAATATCTTTTTAAAAAAATAGGATAAGTTAACTATTCCACTTGTGAGTCATTTACAAAGTCAGCGCATTTGATTAGTATATGGTCATAAAATGACTAACGCATCACAAAAAAAGTTAAAACTGTGAAAAACAGTGATTACAGCGTAAAGGGCTTCACTTTTGTGAAAACAGCAGCGAAGCCCTTTAATTTTTTAAATCGCAGCACAGCTTCAAACCCAATCAGCTGATCCTTGGATTGACCAATATTGGCATAGCTATGCTCTTTTTGCTTTATGCCTCAACCACAATCTGTCCAAATTTACCTTGATTGAAATCATGAAATGCCGCAATGATTTCAGCTTGGCTATTCATCACAAATGGCCCATGACCTTGAATCGGCTCATTTAAAGGTCGACCCGTTAAGATCAAGCATTTCACATCGCCCAACGCTTCAATCTGTAGATCTGGATCAGCATCTTGGGCAAACAACACCACAGAATGATCCTTCACCACTTGATTACCATTGATCATCACAGATCCCTCAAGCACCACCAACAAAGTATTGTGATCGGTAGGCACTTGAAAATCATGACAACTGCCTGAGATAAGCTGAAGATCCCAGACATTGACTGGACTAAACGTCGAGGCTGCGCCTTGATGATCTGCATATGTGCCAGCGATCACACGCAATTGACTGCCTTGTGAATCCAGCGCAAGCGTTGCAATTTGTTCAGCAGCAATGGCCTGATATTTGGGGGTGGTCATTTTATTTGCTGCGGGCAAGTTCACCCAAAGTTGCACCATTTCAAACATGCCGCCTTGCTCAGCAAAGGCCTGAGAATGAAACTCTTCATGCATTAATCCAGCACCGGCAGTCATCCATTGCACATCACCGGTCTTGATGGTTCCCCCACCACCATGTGAATCCTGATGCGATACTTCTCCTTGATACGCCAGAGTGACCGTTTCAAAACCACGATGCGGATGAGAGCCAACACCAAGCTGCTTGGTCGTCGGTTTAAATGCATAAGGCGCAGCATAATCCAACAACAAAAATGGGCTAATCGCTTGGCCTAAACGATCATAAGAAAATAAGTTTTTGACCGGAAAACCATCTCCGACCCAATGCATATGTTGATTGCGATAAACACCAATTACTTTTTTCATCATGTCACTCCTATCTCTAGGCAAGAATATGAATGCATCTTAAAGGTTTTAAAGGGTCATACCGAGCCTATCCATCATGACACTACATCTCACCAATGAGACAATGCCGACTAAATCCGGCATCAACAAGCACCTCACAATAAAACCCCAACTGAATATCCCATTTATATGACAAAGTTTCCTATTTAAGCGGATTCCATTTCTTGCTGCGATATCTATGATGAATGCACAGATCAAGTGATTGATACCCAATCAAAGATACCCACTTCATCATCAGCACAGATATTTTAAAGGACATCGACATGGGCAAAAATTATATTCGACTCGACAAAGACAATGCAGCAGTCCTCTTGGTCGATCACCAGACCGGCTTACTCTCATTGGTTCGTGATATAGATCCAGACAAGTTCAAAAACAATGTCTTGGCACTCGCAGCGGCTGCAAAATATTTTAATCTACCCACCATCCTGACGACTAGTTTTGAACAAGGACCGAATGGACCCTTAGTGCCTGAACTGAAAAACCTCTTCCCTGATGCGCCATATATTGCACGTCCTGGACAAATCAATGCTTGGGATAACCAAGATTTCGTCGATGCTGTAAAAGCCACAGGGAAGAAACAACTGATCATCGCTGGTGTGGTGACCGAAGTCTGTGTCGCATTTCCTGCACTTTCAGCGCTGGCTGAAGACTTTGATGTATTTGTCGTCACGGATGCATCCGGTACCTTTAATGCACTCACGCGTGATGCAGCTTGGGATCGTATGTCGAGTGCTGGTGCACAACTAATGACTTGGTTTGGTCTTGCCTGTGAGTTACATCGTGATTGGCGTAATGATGTAGAAGGTTTAGGTGCACTATTTAGTAACCATATTCCGGACTATCGCAACCTGATGAACAGCTTTGATCAACTGAATGGAAAAAACTAAGTCAGTTTCAAACGCTGATTTACAAGATCCATGACCAGCGCAAGCAGCCTGCTATGATTAGCAGGCTGCTTGCTTTTTATGCTTTAACATCAAGCGAGTGGAGATGAATGTGTTTTCTCAGTTAAACTCAACCCATAGCCCGCTGAGTCTATTGTTTGGAAAACTGATGCATTCATTTGATGATTATTACTATTTTTATCTGGTCGTGAAATATGGCGGCTATAGTGCAGCAAGCGAAGCCACAAATATCACCAAGTCAAAACTCAGCCGTAGGATTCTCGCCCTAGAAGCAAAGTTTAATGTCACACTGATTCAACGTTCTACCCGACACTTTAAGGTCACAGCACTCGGACAGCAGTTTTATGCTGAATGTCTCAAAATCATGACCCAAATCGAATGTGCCCAAAATGTCTTGCTCGAACAACGCAGTGAGCCCCAAGGTTTAATCCGTATCAGCTGTCCAACGGTCATGATGCATTTTCAAATTCGACAGTTGCTGAATAACTTCCTCAAACAATACCCCAAAGTCGAGATTGAGCTAGAACTCACCAGTCGACGTGTTGATCTGATCCATGATGAAATTGATCTTGCGATTCGAACCAACTTTGAGCCCAATCCAGATTCCAATCTCATCGTCCGCGATGTGATCAAGACTACGCACTGTCTGGTTGCGAGTCCCCAGCTTTTTAAGGCAGAGATCCCAAATCAAGTGGCTGACTTAGCGCAGTATCCAAGTATCGTACTCGGCACAGAAAACACCCAACATGCTTGGCAACTCTATCACCCACAACAAGCGCAACAACTGCAACTACACTTAAACCCACGCATCAAATGCAATGACTTAGCAGGTGTCTACTATGCTGCCAAAGATGGCTTGGGCATTGCCGATTTGCCTTATCTTACTGTAGAAGCGGACATTAAACGTGGGGAGTTGATTCATCTCCTACCAGAATGGCAGTCCAATCTCGGCACAGTGCAGTTGGTTTATGCCTCACGAAAAGGGCAACGTTTGGTGATGCAGAAGTTAATTGATGCTTTGATCGAAGGACTGCGTGATTTAGCTCAGCAACATCAAGGTTATGTGAC
>JASLJB010000346.1 GCA_030152605.1 Acinetobacter sp.
CACCTTGCCATCCGCATCGTTGGGGAGATTTAAAATCAGTTTTTGGTATTCAGGCCCGAGCAGATCGGATTGATAAGCATATTCTGAGTCGTACATGATGATTATCCTGATGTATTTTGATGATGATGGCTGATGCTCTGGGTATAAAGCAAGCATAGGACGGATTGTACTGAGACGGATTCAGCAGTGCGTGATTGAGCGTGATGGATTGAGATGGATTTTCGGCAAATAGCCTAAGCTATCAGCAATGCACAAGGGCATGATAGAGAGTCAGTATTCGACTATGGCGGCAGGACGCACCGAAAAGGCAGTGAATGCAGCGTCTTAAAAAATTAAAATTGTTCCAACATAAAGCCATTGTCTTAAATCTCTACTAGCATTTATACCAGTCCGTTAAGACATTTCATCTTGTATCTTATGCTGTAAATCTCCCCTAACCCCTCTTTGTCAAAGAGGGGAATTCCTTTTAAATCAATACTGTGTTGAATTCGAAGACGGTATCTTTGAAAAAGGGTGAGCAGCACTGCTGCGCAAGGGAGGGATTTAAAGCATGAGCTTCTTGTTGAAGTCATTTTCATAAAAAACATCATGGAAATTCACTTCAAAATCCTTAACTGACCAGCAGTAGGGTATGAACTGGAATCTAATTCCCACATAGTACATTTGGCGCGTTCCACCCGTGGTGGATGAAACGCTAGTAAGTTAATACGCAGCTAGAAAATATGTTGAATCATTTCAACCCTTCAATTCTCGCATCGCATTTTCCAGTAAAAACAACATTGCGCTGCGTTTGGCCTCAAAGTTATCTACCCCAGCGTAGAGCAGATCAACATGCAAACTGTCCACCACGCCGATATAGGCATCGCTATAGAGGGTGAGCTGTGCGGCACTGAGATTACTAAAGCGCTGTTGTAGCGCCTGTTGGAAATATGCAGTTAAGCAGTCCACATAGCGTGGATAGGCATGAGTAATATAATCATGTAGATGTAATGGGGGCACATAGGCCGTACGGATCAAGAATCGCAAACTGTTGTTGTCGACATAACGTGCTTGAAGCGCATCACAATAGGCCTGCCCGGGTAAGGCAGCAGATGAATGGACTAAACCGTGTTGGATAAAGTCGCATTCAGTCTGTAGCGCATCTTCAAACAACTGTTGAAACAAGGCATCTTTGCTTTTGAAATGTGCATAGATCGAGGCTTTGCGAATCCCCACCAATTCTGCAATGTTATTGAGTGAAGCACCTTCATAACCTGTGATCACGAAATGTTCCAGTGCCGCCTGACACACGCGCTGCTTGGCTTCGGAAAGCGGTTTACTGATCTGTATAGACAATGAATTCCCCAGAACTAAACTTGTTTTACACCTAGATGCAGCATAGAGGATGTCACTGCAAAAATCATCCGCAACTTATACATGCTGGCTATGCTGCGCTGAAGCGCCGATACGTGTACCGAGATAGACCAAGATCAGGATGGTTGGTGCAATCACAGCAAGCATCACCAACCATGACATGGCGCTGATCTCGACCATGCTGCCTGCGATTGGAGTCGCAATCGAAGCAATCACCATCGGTGCAGCCCCCATCAGTGCTGCGGTAGAGCCAAGCGCTTTGTCTTGGGTTTCCATCGCCATCGACATGATGGTGGCTTCTAAAATCCCGAGGCCAAACAAGGCCATGCCAATACTGAGCACGATGCCAGTCAATCCGAAGAACAACAATTCCGAGACCAGACACATCAGTCCGCCAGCACACATCAAGATTGCACCGACCAAGGCCAGACTGCTGACTTTGATCCTCTTGACCCAATAAGCCGCCGAAGAGGCACCCGCGATCAAGCTCAAACTGGTGAGGCCAAACACCATGCCGAATTGCTCTGTGCTGAGACCATATTGATGTTGGTAAACAAAAGCAGAGCCGCCAATGTAGGCAAACAAAAAGAAGAATACGGCCGACAGCGCAAACAGATGCAATAGAAAGGCTTTGTTTTTCAAGATGCTGATATAGGTGGCCAAGATCGGTTTCAGTGCAAATTGATTGCGATCTGAAACAGGCAGGGTTTCTGGCACATTGAATACGGTATTGATCAGAACCAGTAAGGCCATGCCAGCCAAAAATAACATCACGCCTTGCCAACCATAGACTGCACCCAAAACCCCACCGATGGCTGGAGCAATGATCGGACCCAAGGCCACGATGGTATTCAGGAGCGCATAGACCTGTGCCGCTTCTGGGCCAGAGGAAATATCACGCACCATACTCATCACCACGACGATGGCCATTGCTGCGCCGAGACCTTGGATTAAACGCGCCAAGATCAGGAGCTCTAAACTGGTCGCTGCTGCCGCAGCAAGAGAGGCGGCAAAGTAAATAAACAAGCCCCCAAGTAAAGGCAGACGTCGGCCATAGGCATCCGACAGTGGGCCAAAGATCAACTGTCCCAAGCCCATAAAGGTCAGAAACACGGTGAGGGTCAACTGTGTTGAGGCATAGGACACATCAAAATCCAGCGCCATTTGCGGCATGGACGCTAAGTACATATCAATAGCAGCTGGGCCAAGCGCCACCACGATCGCAAAGGAGATCGTTAATTTTAAGCCTATTTCACGCGACATCTTTTCATATCTTTAAAGCAACCTACCGGTCGGTAGTGCTTTTATACAGCATCAAGACTGTATTACAAGTTATTTTTTAATAATCTAGATGACTGAACCGAGATTTGAGATTTTTAAGCAAAAAAAAGGAATAACACCGGGATGTTATTCCAAAGAAGCAAACTTAAAACTGCTAAAGAGAATTTGGCTTGAAACAATCAACAATGGTTGAGGGGAAAGTCTCAACAGAGGATTTGAAACTTGATCAGCACGCGCGCGGACGCACGTGTCGATCATAAAATCAATACTTTCGCTTGTAACACCATCTATGTATTACAGCGTCAGCTGATTACATCGCTGCTTCAAACATTGCAACCACTTGTGCGTGATTGGCTTTACGCGGGTTAGTCAACATACACGCATCGTTTTGCGCATTGGTTGCCATGATCGCGTGATCTTCAGCTTTCACACCGAGTTCAGCCAAGCCAGCAGGGATACCGATTGAACTTGAAAGTTCACGGATTGCAGCAATTGCAGCGTGAGCCGCTTGGTTCAAGGTCATGCCGTCAGTGTTGACGCCCATCAACTGCGCGATTTTCGCATAGCGATCAGCACATGCAATTACGTTGAATGTGCAAACATGTGGTAATAACACCGCATTACAGACACCGTGTGGCAAGTTGTAGAAACCGCCGAGCTGATGCGCCATCGCATGGACATAACCCAATGATGCATTGTTAAATGCCATACCTGCGAGGTACTGTGCATAGCTCATTGCATCACGTGCTTCGATGTTGTCACCGTTTGCCACAGCAGCAGATAACCACTCGCTGATCATGGTGATGGCTTTTTCAGCACATGCATCTGTGATCGGGTTTGCAGCAGTCGAAACATAAGCTTCGATCGCATGCGTTAATGCATCCATACCCGTCGCAGCAGTCAGTGCAGCAGGTTTAGCCAACATCAATTTAGGGTCATCCACTGCGATCAGTGGAGTACAACGCCAATCGATGATCGCCATTTTTACGTGGGTTTCAGTGTTGGTAATGATACAAAAGCGCGTCATTTCTGAAGCTGTACCCGCCGTAGTATTGATCGCGATCAATGGCGTCATTGGCACTGTACTTTTGTCGATACCTTCGTAGTCACGGATATGACCACCACCTGCGGTCACAAGACCGATACCTTTTGCGCAGTCATGAGAAGAACCGCCACCAAGTGACACGATGAAGTCACATTGATGCTGATTATATGCGTCTACACCTTTGTGTACGTTCACATCAGTCGGGTTCGGCTCTGCGCCTGGGAATACATGACTGTCAACGCCGGCTTCTTTAAGATAGTTGACGATGATATCTGGAACACCAAACTTATATAGACCTTCATCGGTGACGATGAGTGCTTTTTTTGCGCCTAAGTTTTGAGCTTTAAGGCCCACTTCTTTGGCACAACCTGGTCCAAATAATGAAACACATGGGATATAAAAACCGTTGGTTTGATCCGCTATATTTTTAAAAGACATGGTGCGATTCCTTCTGCCATATAAATACTTTGATTTAATCCTGAGGTGTACATCACCTTGTATTTGAGTATCGAAGTAACCCAAGTTTTTTAAAACCTACTAAACACCTACCAAAGCAATGGGTTGATTTTATTCATCATCGAGGAACTATCATTTTTTAAACACATCAAGACATCATTTGACGCTGTGAAGCCGAGAAAGATCATCATCTGACTACGATGGCTTAACATTTAGGGCAAAAATCGTTAGGCTATAGCAGTTCTATAAGCTTAGGGTTGTTATGAAACAAGACACTGCACTGAAATTGATGCAAACGGGTGAGAATGTCTTTTTGACAGGGTCAGCAGGTGCAGGAAAAACCTATACACTCAATCAATATATTCAATATTTAAAAGCACGTAAGGTTCCGGTGGCGATTACTGCTTCGACTGGAATTGCGGCCACGCATATGAATGGCATGACCATTCATACTTGGGCCGGGATTGGGATTAAGGACTTTTTGTCAGACGACGATCTCAAGCGCATGAAAGAGCGTAAATACTTAAAAGAGCATTTAGAAAATGCCCAAGTACTCATCATCGATGAGATCTCGATGCTACATGCCAAGCAACTGAACTTGGTCAATCAAGTGCTGAAATATTTTAAAGAATCCGATGAGGCCTTTGGTGGCATTCAAGTGATTGCCGCAGGGGACTTTTTCCAGTTACCACCGGTCGGCCGTAATGATGAAAAGAATCGTGATAAATTCTGCTTTATGTCCAACGCGTGGGTTGAAGCCAAATTCCGTGTTTGTTATCTGACCGAACAGCATCGTCAGGATGACTCAGCACTCAACGGTATCCTCAACGCGATCCGTGCCCAGCAGGTCAGCGCAGAACAACTACAACTGCTCGAACGCACGCGACAACAAGATATTGGTGAGACCTTCACCCGTTTATATACCCACAATATGGATGTCGATAACATTAACTATCAACATCTGAATGAAATTGAAGGCGATGGGCATCAGTTTATTGCGGTCGGTGATGGCAACGACAAACTGATCGAAACACTCAAGTCTTCAGTGCGTGCGCCGGATGAGCTAACCCTGAAAAAACACGCCAAAGTCATGTTTGTCAAAAACAACTTTGATATGGGTTATATCAATGGCAGCCTCGGCGAAGTGATCGGCTTTGAAGAAGACGATATGCATGGGGTCTTGCCCAAGGTCCAGCTCACCGATGGCACGGTCTTGGTGGTCGAACCCGAAACCTGGTCGGTGGATAACGATGCCGGTAAAACCATTGCCAGTTTGCAGCAAGTGCCGTTGCGTTTGGCTTGGGCGATCACCATTCATAAATCACAGGGCATGACCTTGGCTGCGGCAGAGATCAATTTGTCGCACACCTTTGAAAAGGGGCAGGGTTATGTGGCTTTATCACGTTTAAAGTCGATTGATGGTTTACGTTTATTGGGGATTAACCAAGCTGCATTGGAGTTGGATAGTTTGGCGATCAAAGCCGATCGTCGTTTCCAAGAACTTTCTAATGAAGCAGAACAAAACTTTATCGATGTCGACCTTAGTCCACAACATCAAGCCTTTATCCGACATTGCGGTGGGACGCTGAATCCGGTTGAGATTGAGCGTAATGAGAAAAAACTCAGTAAGGCCGGTAATAAAGCCAGTTATGGCTCTGCTACCATCGATGAAACCAAGGCTTTGTTTGAGTCGGGTTATGATATTCAAGACATTGCGGTAGAGCGAGGTTTGACCCCTGCGACGATTATCAACCATTTGGCACGTTTGCAGCGTGAGCAAAAGTTGGATATCTCGGTGGCCAATCCGGGTGAGGAAGTGGTTGAGCAGGTGCGTAAGATTTATAAACGCTTGGTGAAACGCAATAATCCTGAGCATTTTAGCGAAGAAGGTGTGATTAAATTGCGCCCGATCGTTGAAGCTACTAGCCCGCGTATGGGCTATGATCAAGTGCGCTTGGCTTTGCTGTTTGTGGAATAGGCGCTTAAAATATTTTTGATTAAAAACCTGCTATTTTCGGCAGGTTTTTTGTTTTAAGATCAGATTCCCATTGATCCTTAAGCCTTTGAGGCGATTGTATGCCGCATGTCATCGTTGAATATTCAAATAACATCACTGAACTGAATACACAGGGCTTACTCAGCAGCCTGAATCAGCATTTGATCGATACCGGGCTGATCCAAGCACAGGATTTAAAATCTCGTATCCATGCCAACACGGACTTTCTGATTGGCTTAGGCGATCAACCTCAAGCTTATCTACATGTGCATCTGTATTTGATGCAGGGTAGGTCGGAGGAGCAAAAAGCCTTAATCGCAGATCAAGCGATTGCAGCGTTAACCAAATTCAAAGATTATCAAGCCCAAGGTTTAGACCTACAACTCAGCGTACAACTCACGGAAATGCCCGTGGCAGATTATCGTAAACAGGTTGTGCAGCGTTAAGTTGATACTGAATCAGTTAAAATAACGACATAAAAAAGCGCAGTCTTGCCAGATGGCAAAACTGCGCTTTTCGATGGACTTCGATCCTCCGCGAGGAAGATTTAGCCTGCTGTGTCTTCGAGATAAATTCCGCCATCAGAGTGAACATTAATCTTGAGTGCGGTGAGGGATTCGCCCAAACATGGGCCGGAAATACATTCACCGGTTTCAACATTAAACAAGGCGCCGTGGGTGGAGCACTCGATATATTCACCGTCTTGATCTAGAAATTGGTTCTCTAAAAACTCAAGTTCTGTTTGCAAATGTGGACAGAGATTTTTATACGCATAAAAAGCACCATCGCGCTGGGTGACGAACAGGGTACTGCCATCTTCCGCGTCAAATGTACGCGCTTCGCGTTCTGGAATATCTTCTGTCATACAAATTTTAATCATGCACATGCCTGTTCATTCTGAAAATTTTTCAGTAGTTTAGCATAATCTTCCAAGGCCAAGCGTGGACCATACTGTGCAACCACTTGACT
>JASLJB010000367.1 GCA_030152605.1 Acinetobacter sp.
AGATTTTGATATGACAACTATCATCAAACAAGATGACTTGATCACTTCGGTCAAGGATGCACTACAGTTTATTTCTTATTATCACCCGCAAGACTTTATCCAAGCCATGAGCCGTGCTTATGATCGCGAAGAGAATAAAGCTGCGAAGGATGCGATTGCACAGATTTTAATTAACTCACGTATGTGTGCCGAAGGCCACCGCCCGATCTGTCAAGATACCGGGATTGTCAACGTATTGGTTGATGTGGGCTTGGACGTTAAGTTTGATTTAAGCATGAGCTTGGATGACGCGATTAATGAAGGCGTGCGCCAAGGTTATTTAGAGAACAGTAATATCCTACGTGCTTCAGTGTTGGCAGACCCCGCATTTGGCCGTAAAAATACCAAAGACAATACCCCAGCCGTGATTCACTACAAACTCGTCCCGGGCAATAAAGTCGATATCACCGTTGCAGCCAAAGGCGGCGGTTCTGAAAATAAATCTAAACTCGCCATGTTGAATCCATCTGATTCGATCGTGGATTGGGTATTGAAAACTGTACCGACCATGGGTGCAGGCTGGTGTCCACCGGGTATGCTCGGTCTAGGCATCGGTGGTACTGCTGAGAAAGCCATGTTGCTCGCCAAAGAAGCACTCATGGAAGAAATCAACATGGACGAACTGCTACGTCGTGGCCCTGAAAATAAAATCGAAGAACTTCGTATCGAAATCTTTGAAAAAGTAAATGCGCTCGGCATCGGTGCGCAAGGCCTCGGTGGTCTAACTACAGTCTTGGATATCAAAATCAAAGATTATCCGTGTCATGCTGCGGGTAAACCGGTCGGTATGATTCCAAACTGTGCTGCAACACGTCACGCACACTTCCAACTCGATGGTTCAGGTCCTGCACATATCCAAGCACCGAAACTGTCTGAATACCCAGAAGTGACTTGGGATGCATCGCAGTCTAAACGCGTTGACTTGGACAACATCACCCAAGAAGAAATGAACAGCTGGAAACCAGGCGATACTTTATTGCTTAACGGTACCATCTACACCGGTCGTGATGCTGCGCATAAGCGTATGTGCGAAATGATCGATAAGGGCGAACAGCTTCCTGTTGATCTTAAAGGAAAATTCATCTACTACGTGGGTCCTGTTGATCCTGTCGGTGATGAAGTGGTCGGTCCTGCTGGCCCAACAACGGCAACTCGTATGGACAAATTCTCTCGTCAAGTGCTTGAGCACACGGGTCTATTTGGCATGATCGGTAAAGCAGAACGTGGTCCAACTGCGATTGCAGCGATCAAAGACAACAAAGCCACTTATTTAATGGCGGTTGGTGGTGCAGCATATTTGGTGTCTAAAGCTATTCGTGAAGCTGAAGTTGTGGCATTTGCAGATCTCGGTATGGAAGCGATCTACAAATTTGTGGTTGAAGATATGCCTGTTTCGGTTGCTGTTGACGTGGAAGGGACTTCAATCCACAACACAGCGCCTAAAATCTGGCAAGCCAAAATCGGCAAGATCCCAGTGGTTGACGCAGCCGCGGGTTAATCCTGCAAACGCATATCACTGAGATTGACTCACACAGGCTCCCATTTGGGGGCCTTTGTTTTGGCTCACATATGCCAGTCTGTGAAGCCATTTCATCTCGTATCTTATGCGCTAAATCTCTCCTAACCCTAATGCCAGTCAGTGAAGGATAGTAGAACTTCAAAAGCTGAGTTTCTATATCACTTGCTGCGCGTCTCTTATGCTTCAAATCTCCCCTAACCCTAATGCCAGTCAGTTAAGGACAGTAGAACTTCAAAAGCTGAGTTTCTATACCACTTGCTGCGCGTATCTTATGATCAAAATCTCCCCTAACCCCTCTTTGTCAAAGAGGGGAATGCCTTTGAAATCAATGCTTAATTTGATACGCAACGCTCCTCCCTTTGACAAAGGGAGGTTGGGAGGGATTTAAAGCAAGGGCTTCATGTTGAAGTTATTTTCATAAAAGCATCATGGAAATTTACTTCAAAAAGCTTAACTGACTGGCATTAAGGTTGGGAGGGATTTAAAGCAAAGGCCTCATGTTGAAGTTATTTTCATAAAAACATTATGGAAATTCACTTTAAAGCCCTTAACTGACTGGCATTAAGGTAGGAATGGATTTAAAGCATTGGCTTTATGTTGAAAGAACACTTTCCCCCACCCACTGGGTATAACTCGCGACTTATCCACAATTTGATCAATTGCCATATATGTTAAGCGGGTTTCACATGAAACATAGATGACACCCCATAAAAAATGCGAGCATCAGCTCGCATTTTTTCGATCATTGTTTTAAGCGTCGTGCTTAAGGCTCGATCCATTTACCGTCCTGATAGACCAAGCTCCATTTACTGGCTTTGCCTTCAGGGGTTTCAGAGCCGATATATTGGCACTGATTTTTACGGCTAAATTTCACAATGGTGACGTTACCATCTGGATCTTGATCCGGTGCTTTCAAGATAAACTGATACTTCGGATCAAGCTGCTCGGCTACGGTACGTAGCTCAGCGACTTTCGGTGCGCGCGTTTCACGAATTTTCGGGAACTTACTCGCTGCCAAGAACAAGCCCGCAGCACCATCACGTAACACAAAGAAGTCATCGTTCTTGGTCGAACGCAAATGCTCCATGCGGATTGGATCAACACGCGGTGGCGCAGGCTGACCATTTTTCAAAACCTTACGTGTGTTTTCACAGCTGGTGCAGGCAAAGTACGGTCCGAAACGACCGGTTTTGAGCTGCATTTCGCCATCACATTTATCACACGGAATGCTCGGTCCATCATAGCCCTTGATCTTGAACTCACCTTCTTCGAGTTCAACCCCAGAACAGTCTGGATTGTTACCGCAGATATGTAGTTTGCGCCCACCATCGACCACATAACTGTCCATCGCAGTACCACACTGTGGACAACGACGTTTTGACATGAGGTCCGCTGTTTCAGCACCATCATCATCCGATAAGACGGCCAATGACTCGACAGGGGTCAGATTCAGTGTGCCCTTACAGCGTTCTTTCGGTGGCAAGTTATAGCCTGAACAACCGAGGAATACCCCAGTGGTGCCGGTACGAATCTGCATCGGACGGGTACATTCAGGACAATGCACCGCCTCAACTTCCACCGGAAGATTGCGGCGCATGCCTTGATCACTTTGTGCTGTGGTCAAGCGTTTTTTGAAGTCACCGTAGAAACTATCTAGTAACTCTTTCCAGTTGCGCTCGCCCATGGCGACCTTATCCAACTGACCTTCGAGGTCAGCGGTAAAGGCATAGTTCATCAGGTTATTAAAGCTTTCGTCTAAACGGTCGGTGACGATCTCACCCATCTTCTCCGCAAACAGACGACGGTTTTCCAGTTTGACGTAACCACGATCTTGAATGGTCGAGATAATCGCCGCATAGGTCGATGGTCGGCCAATACCACGTTTTTCCAACTCTTTAACCAATGAGGCCTCGGTAAAGCGAGCGCTTGGCTTGGTAAAGTGTTGTGACGGATCGAGTTTTTCCAGTTGCAGCACTTCACCGACTTTCACCGCAGGCAGCAAAATATCGTCATCAGATTTGTTGGCACCACGGATCTTGGTAAAACCATCAAACACCAAAGTACGGCCACGCGCTTTGAGCTCAACGCCATTGGCATTGACCATCAAGTTAGACGAGAGATACTGAGCTGGTGTCATTTGACAGGCCACAAACTGACGCCAAATCAAGTCATACAAACGCTGTGCATCACGCTCTGCGCCGGCCAAGCTATCACCTTTGAGTGACACGTTAGACGGACGAATCGCCTCATGCGCTTCTTGGGCATTGGCTTTGTTGCCATAAAAAACTGGTTTTTCAGGCAGGTACTTGGCACCATACTCAGACTGAATATGATCACGTACCATGCTCACGGCGTCGTTACTCAAGAAGGTTGAGTCAGTACGCATATAGGTAATAAAACCCGCCTCATACAGACGCTGCGCCAACATCATGGTTTTCTTGACAGAGAATCCAAGACGGGTACTGGCGGCCTGTTGCAAGGTCGAGGTGATATAGGGTGCACTTGGCTTGACATGGGTTGGCTTGTCTTCACGACTGGCAACTTTGAACTCCGCGTCTTTCAGCAGATCCAAGACCGCATCGGTTTCAGCTTTGTTCTTGAGTTTTAAGGTTTTGCCAGCTTGACGTACCGCTTCTAAGCGAATGGCATCTTTTTGTGCTTGGGTATCTGCAAAGATTTGCCAATATTCTTCTGGCACAAAGGCGCGAATTTCACGTTCACGTTCCACCACCAACTTCACTGCAACCGATTGCACGCGACCCGCAGACAGGCCACGGGCGATTTTTTCCCACAGCAACGGTGAAATCATAAAGCCCACCACACGGTCTAAGAAACGACGTGCTTGTTGGGCATTGACCTTGTTGGTATCTAGACGTTCAGGACGTTGGAACGCTTCTTGGATCGCATTTTTGGTAATTTCGTTAAAAACCACACGTTGATAGCGCGAATCATCGCCGCCAATCACTTCTTTCAGGTGCCAAGCAATGGCTTCCCCTTCGCGGTCCAAATCCGTTGCGAGATAGATTTCATCGACTTGCGCGGCGAGTTTCTTCAGTTCAGCAACCACATGTTCTTTGCCCGGCAGCACTTCGTACTGCGCGCGCCAATCGTGTTCTGGGTCTACGCCCATTCGATTGATCAAGGCATTTTGCGCTTTCAGTGCTTTTTCTTCATCGGTCAGCTTGGTCCGCGGTGCAGCTTTCTTTTCGGTCGACTTAGAACCACCTGTAGGTAGATCACGCACGTGACCCACTGACGATTTCACAATGTATTGCGAACCTAGGTATTTGTTAATCGTTTTCGCTTTTGCAGGCGACTCCACAATCACCAAGGCACGCTTTTTTCCAGCGTCAGGAGAGGTAGCTGGGCTGCTGTTGGTTGTGGATCGAGGAGCTTTCGCCATAATGAACTACTTTTCCTATTTCTATTTAAACTAATACGTTAATGTTGCGCCAAAGACGTTAAATATTCTTTCATGGCTTCAAGTTGTGTGGCACCAAGATCACAAGATTCATCCCAATAGATACCGACACAGTTTGCCTGCATATCAATAGCATAAATCCCCTGTAATGCAATGGGTAAGTCATTAAATTTCTTATCCCCTTGAATGAGGATTAACTTCTGATTTTCAACATTGGCCCGTAATAAAGGCAAACGCGCATCGGCAATCAGCACACTATAATACGCCACCATGCTGGCGCGATTTTCAGTCGCTTTGGGTACACAGGTCCAGTCCGGTGCTGCAACTAAACGCGGGTGTAAGCCCATCTTTCTGGCCTTTTCACGCAATAGCCCCATGGCTTTTTCACGTGGACTAACCCTTAATCCTAAAATTGAGCCTAATACAAATACAATGATAATGACAGCGACCCAAAGACCTGTGTGTTCCATACTTCACCTTTTTCAATCGCTCATAGAGTTGCATAAGCCGAATATAAAACGCAAGTTACTGGCCTAAATTTAATTC
>JASLJB010000004.1 GCA_030152605.1 Acinetobacter sp.
ATCAAAAAATTTGATCCAAAAATCCGTCAACACGTGATTTTCAAAGAAGCTAAAATTAAATAATTTTAGTATTCTGAAAAATAACGGCTTCATCAGGAGTCGTTTTTTTTTGCATTTTTTTTGTCTTTTTGCTCTTTTTTCCACCTTTGAGTTGTTAAACTTTCCTCACTTTATTTTTTGTGCTTGGTTTTTGAACCTCTTCTGCATTGCAGTATCCCCCTCCCACCCTAGCCCACCTTGGAGTATTGAGTGCCACATGAAGTCGATTTGATCATATTGCTCGCCGCAGGATTTGGTATCGCCCTCGTTTTTGGTTATATCGCAGCACGGCTCAGGCTCCCTCCATTGATCGGTTATCTTATCGCCGGGATCGTGATCAGCCCCAATACACCCGGCATGGTGGCAGACATTGCACTGGCCAACCAACTCGCAGAACTCGGCGTGATGTTCCTCATGTTTGGGGTAGGCATGCATTTCTCGATCAACGATCTACTTCAAGTTCGACGCATTGCACTCCCCGGCGCAATCCTGCAAATCACCGTTGCCACCATACTGGGGATGCTGGTCTCCCTGTATTGGGGCTGGAGCTTTGGTTCGGCACTGGTATTTGGCCTAACCTTATCCTGCGCCAGCACCGTGGTCCTACTGAAAGCGCTCGGTGATCGCGGCGTACTCGACTCGGTAAACGGTAAAATCGCAGTCGGCTGGCTCTTGGTTGAAGATTTGGTCATGGTCTTGGTCTTGGTACTCCTGCCTGCCGTGGCGGTATTGCTCGGTGGGCACGCACCCGAAGGGCATGACAGTTCACAAAACATCTGGCTCACGCTCCTGATCACATTACTCAAAGTCACCGGCTTTATCGCCTTTATGCTGATCGTGGGCAAACGCCTGATTCCGATGATCATGCAATATGTCGCGCGACTGGGTTCACGTGAACTGTTTACCCTGACCGTAGTCGCCGCTGCAGTCTCGATCGCCTATGGCTCTTATGCTATTTTCGGGGTCTCCATGGCACTCGGCGCATTCTTCGCCGGTATGGTGGTCAAAGAGTCAGACTTTAGTCATCGCGCTGAAGAAGAAACCCTCCCCCTACGTGAAATTTTCACCATTTTGTTCTTTGTTTCCGTCGGTATGCTGTTCGACCCAAGCATCATCATTGAGCAACCGCTACATATTTTGGCCGTGATCGCGATCATCATGCTAGGTAAAACCCTGGCCGCTATGGCGTTGGTGCTATGCTTCCGCTACCCACTTAACACGGCGCTCACCGTCGGTGCCAGTTTGGCGCAAATCGGGGAATTTTCCTTTATCTTGGCCACGCTTGGGATGTCGCTCGGACTACTCAGCAGTGAAGCGCAAAACCTGATCTTGGCCGGCGCGCTATTTTCGATCACGCTGAATTCATTTTTATTTTCCGCGATTGAACCAGTGCAGAACTGGATTCGACAACGCTCCCATCTTGCGCGACTGTTGGAACGCAGCAATGACCCCTTAGCCATGCTGCCAGATGAAGTTGATCAGGACTATTTGCGCGATCAAGTGGTGATCGTTGGACACGGTGAAGTCGGCGGTCACATCACCCGAAGCTTAATGCAAGACCAGATCAAAGTGGTCATCGCTGAAGAAAATCGTGAGATCGTCGAAAACTTACGTGAAAAAGGTATTGCAGCGGTTTCAGGTAGCGCCACCGAACCTGGTGTCCTGATTCAAGCGCATATTCAGCATGCACGCCTGTTGGTGATCTCACCGATGGATATTTTAGATATCCATAAAATCATCGATACCGCCAAACTGCTCAATCCACATATTCAAGTTTTGGTCTGCGCCGAAACCAAAGCTGAAGCCGAAGTGATTCGCGCCGAAGGTCTCGGTGATGTTTACTATGCCAAAGAGGAGATGGCCCGAAATATGACTGGTCACATTCTCAATCAAATTCAGCTGGCGCATCAATCACAACACTAAAGACCAGCGCACAACAAAAAAGACCACGCATAGCGTGGTCTTTTCGATTGAGATCAACTCATTCAATCAAAGCACATGGGTCTGCCAGACAAAGTCTTGGCTTTGGCCCTTCAGGGTCATTTTCAACTGATCCCCCGAATGCAATGCCGCCACACCTGCAGGTGTACCGGTCATGATCACATCCCCCGGCTCCAAGCTAAAGATCTGATTAATCTCAACCAACAAGGACCCAATATCAAAGATCATGTTAGCCGTATTGCCGGACTGACGTAATTGACCATTGATTTCAAACTGATACTGCACCTGTGTCCAATCTTGGATTTCTTTGACATCCACCCAATCAGCCAACACACAAGAACCATCATACGCCTTGGCACGCTCCCAAGGTTGTCCCTTGGTTTTGAGTTGCTCTTGTAACTCTCTCAAAGTCAGATCCAGACCCAGTGTCACCGCACCCACAGCTGCCAAGGCCTGTGCAGGATCAGTCACCTGCTTTAAAGGCTGATCGATACGCAAGCTCAGCTCACACTCATAATGACAATTGCCCCAGACCGGATTCCATGAAACACCCGCATCCAAAGTACTTAAACTACTCGGTGGCTTGATAAATAACACCGCCTGATCTGGAATCGCATTACCCAGTTCCTTGGCATGATCGGCATAGTTACGACCTACGCAGATGATTTTACTCGGACGTGTTGTCATGAGTACTCCCTATTTTTCTGTGCTGTGATTCAAACGAGATAGCCCTTTAAAGCATTAACGCTTAAAGGTATTTTCAAATAAAGTTTGTTCTACGGTTGTAGCAAAAGCACGTTTCGGCACGATGACCACAGTTTTATTTTTTAATTCGAGCATATAGGTCAGCTTACCCACCGCATAGCGCTGCACATCTGCGTATTGAATCACTTGCTTTGGACGACCACTGCTAAACAGTTCAGCATAGTCTTGAAACAGATCAATACCTTGCTCGCTTTTGCCAAATTGGTATTTGATAAATTGACGCTTAAACATCATCGGCAAGAACCAATAGCGCATCGCGGTCTGGAGTACCAAGAAAAACACCCCCAGTGCCACATAATAACGACCTACGCCTTCAAGTCCTAAATAGATCCCCCACGCGATAATCAACACGCTCACCAAAGGGGTGAAAAATCGGGTCAGTTGTTTTTTACCAAAGGTTGCCAATGAGAAACCATCTTGGGATTCTTCTAAATTTAAAAAATAACGTAAACGCAGATCTGGTTTTTTTTCTGACATTTTAAAGTCAACACCGTGGATATTAAGAATGTTCAGATATTACACCAGATCAGCTCAATTCTTTATTGTTTTCATATCTAGCACCAAAGTCACCCACCAAATTCCAGGCACAAAAAAACCGCGAAATTCGCGGTTTGATTATTCAAGTGGTGCGCTCAGAGAGATTCGAACTCCCGACCCCTTAGTTCGTAGCCAAGTGCTCTATCCAGCTGAGCTATGAGCGCGATACTTGATGGAGCGCATTATACGCATTTTTCCACTTTTGATAAGTGATATTTTTAATTTTTAATCTCAACTGCTGATCTATTGAGCATATCGCTTAAGTCAGAGTAATTTAGAAGCAATCTTGTGACACAAGTTAAGCCAACAAATTCAAAAACCTCAGACGCAAATAAAATTTAACCAGTTGATAACACTAAAGATTGCAGCTATATTCAATGCCGTTATTTTAATCAATATATTCACGCTCAAGAACAAACTATAGCGCTCAACATAATGCACAATAAAGATGGTCGACTCGAACACCTCATACTATTATTCGTAAAGTTTGGATTTTTAAGCATGATGTTCATGGCAGTCAATAGCTCATTCCATGCCAAGCTCAATGACTACACTGCAAATCAAGAACAAAACTGGAAGCTCATCAACATTAAATTCGACCCAACTTCCTTTAAATATCATCTTAGCAATCACAGACCTGCAGGTTATAAAATCTACATCACCAACCAAGAGCAAACGCTTTATAACGGCTATTGCGGTGCAATGAAGGCTTTTTGTCACGGTCTCGACAAAAGTCAATACACATTATATTCATTCGACTTTTATGTTCGCTACGACCCTCAGCATCCAGTTGAATACCACAATAAATATGTACTCAAAACTATCCACTATCTAGATAAGCATCAAAACATACATAGTGTTGATCGTATTGTCCAAGCACCTGATACCCCACAAGCAAACAAAAGTATGAAAAAAAGATTTTGGACGTTCTTTATCTTCACTTTCGCTATTTATAACTTCTTCTTATTCTTGATGTATTTCTCTATTCACCATGAAAACCCAACAATTTCCAAGCTCAATTTTTGGATTTTCAACCTTTTAAGCATTGGATTAGGGCTAAATTATCTTTATTTCATCACGCTATTTTTAATTTATACCTAAACTCAACACCACAATGTAAGCATCACATTCACAAGCAATCAAACACATACCAAATTTCAGGCACAAAAAAACCGCAATTAAGCGGTTTAATCATCAAGTTGGTGCGCTCAGAGAGATTCGAACTCCCGACCCCTTAGTTCGTAGCCAAGTGCTCTATCCAGCTGAGCTATGAGCGCGATACTTGTGTGTCATAACGACGTTTCGTTAAATCGATTTATTTAAATTGGTGCGCTCAGAGAGATTCGAACTCCCGACCCCTTAGTTCGTAGCCAAGTGCTCTATCCAGCTGAGCTATGAGCGCATCGTAAAATAAATCGTGGCGGTGAGAGAGGGATTCGAACCCTCGATACAGTTACCCGTATGCGTCCTTAGCAGGGACGTGGTTTCAGCCACTCACCCATCTCACCGAACGAGGCGCCATAATACAAAGTTCTTATCAACTGTTCAAGGGATGAAGTCAAAAAAAACCTGCCTTTTTGATCGATTAAATGTTTTTTAACCGTTTTTGCCACTTTTGCTGTTTTTTTATGCGCATTTGCGCCACAAAAAATAGTTTGCCTGAGACACACGCAGAAAAATTGGATTAAAAAACACATTATTGCAATCATTTACGTGCAGTCTAATGCCGCATGACTTATGCTAAAGCCATCTGCTGAAATGAAATTAAAGTCATGATGAAAAATTGGGATGATCCAGAAGCGAAAGCTGAAGCGGAACGTTACGACAATCCTATTCCAAGTCGTACACTAATCTTAGAAACGATTGAACAAAAA
>JASLJB010000265.1 GCA_030152605.1 Acinetobacter sp.
GATCGATATAAAGTAAGCTTGAGCCATCGTCTCGTTGCTTGACCAAATGATCATCCCACAACTTGTCATATAATGTTTTTGCTGTTTGAGAATTGCCTGCCATGTCGACGCGCTCCATAGAACTGGGTATTGCTATATTGACTCGATTATAGCTGTGTTTTCATATTAATCTAATTTATCATTATTATTAATTAAAAAACTTTATGGAATGTATGACCCGCAAAATCAAAAAAAATAGAATCAATAAAAAACCATCTAGGACTATTTTATTTTTATGATAACGATTATCATTTGCATAATGTCCGATTTAATCGTGAGCGTACCGTCATGTTGATGATTCAAAAGTTTTTCAAATACAACCAAAGAACGCTAAAAAAAACCCTCAGCTACTATGTCATGCATATCGTGGTGGCGATGTTGGTGGCGTATGCGGTGACACGTAATATTTGGATGGCGATGACGTTAAGTTTTTTAGAGCCTACGGTGCAAGCCTTTGCATTCTTTTTCCATGAGAAAGCCTGGAATAAAAAAGAGAGCAATCAGGCAATTGACTTAGCACATTAATATCCAATTCAATTTATACCCAGTTTTAAATCTCCCTCCCCACCCTCATCTGCTTGATCCCAGCACCCCTCAAGCCCTGCAAACTGCTCGCATGCCACGACCCAATACACGCTGCTAATGAGTCGTCAGCACGCACAGGCTATGATCAGTACACATTTGCAGAATTAGAGTTAAAGCTGCTCGGCGCAAACTTTTGCGCTCATCACTTAAAAACAATCGTGACTTTTTAATTGATTATTTCTTTATTTTCTAAATAATACCAACTACATACGCTATACGAATGGAATAACCATGAACCTTGCTGCCTTTGACGCTTTTGTAAAAGTGATGGAAACAGGATCTATATCTTTGGCAGCAGAGCATTTATTCATCACTCAACCTGCGGTCACCAAGCGTATTCATACCCTCGAAGACTATTTTGGCGTCAAGCTGTTTGAATCTGCAGGGCGTGGCGTACAAGCCACACATGCTGCCCATTCCCTGCTTCCCAAAGTCAGAAACTGGCTCAATGAATTGGGCGATATTCACTATACCTTGAGCCATGAGCAGGATCAGGTTCGCGGCAAATTAAAAATCGGCACCAGTCATCACATCGGCTTACACCATCTGCCGCAGTATCTAAAACAGTATGTACAACAATATGTTGATGTCACGCTCGATGTGCACTTTGTCGACTCTGAACAAGCGCATGAACAAGTGCTTGCCGGTGATCTTGAATTGGCCTTTTTAACCTTGCCCCCTGTCGGCGATGATCGACTGCGCTATCTCACGCTTTGGGATGATCCTTTGGTGTTTGTGGTCGCGCCGTTCCATCCTTTGGCTGCACAAAAAAATCTCAGCCTCGAAGACTTGATGGTCTATCCAAGCTTATTGCCCGCAGCGCAAACCTATACCAGCCAGATCACCTTGGCCGAGTTTCATAAAAAAGGTTTAAAACCCAAAGTCACGATGAGCAATAATCCGCTAGAAACCATTCGCATGTTGGTATCGATCGGATTGGGTTGGTCGGTATTGCCGCGCACGCTGCTCAATCAAGAGTTACAGCAGTTGGATATTGCGCTACAAATGAATCGACATTTGGGTATGGTTTGGCATCCTGCACGCACGCAGTCCAAAGCGGTATTGAGCTTAATCGAAAATATGACCGTAGCCAGCACGGCGCAATAGCACACTAAAAATAAAGAGCATCAAAATGATTTGATGCTCTTTTTCATTTAAGAATTTAAGCTATTTACGCTATAGCGATCTGAATCAATCAGGTGCTCAAACTTTTATAATGCAATAACGTTTAAGGTTGAACTGAATCTTCATGCAGCGATTCATTCAGCTGATCCACGATGATCGCCCACTCACCATCAGAGGTAATTTTTTCTTTGAGGAACTGGCGCTGCGACTCAGTCCAATAGCTGGCTTCCGTGATCCGAGTCTCTGCGGCCAACTGATGCGACTCAATAAATTGCGCAATCGCGGCTTCACTGGCATCCAAGCCGAGCTGCTCAAACAGATGGGTCATTCTTGGTCGTACAGAAGTCATATTATTTCTCCATCCAATTTAGAGGGTTAAATACACCATAACACTTTAATTCAGAATGTAAATCCTACAAGATCCGCCACAGTCCGACTAAGAAGACCAACAAAATCGTGGCAGCTGTTGCCGCAATACGACTCACGCCACCCTGTTGCTTGAGTTCAAAAGCCAGAAACGCATCTTGCGTGTCTTCAACCTTGCTAATTTTCTGATCGACAAAGGCTTTATAAATTGGATTTGCACACAGCCCACTCAAAGCCAAAATCGTGACAAAACTTATCACTGCAAAGATATCTAAAAATTCAAATACCACGCCGACAAGCACTGTGAGCACGAGCGATAGACTGCCATAGACGTACATTTTGCGATAGAAAAACCAAATAAAGCCCAAGTAAAATGCCGGGCTATTAAAGGCAGACAGGTATTTTTTGCTGCTGATTTTTTTAAATTTCGCGTGATAGTAGTGGTTGAATTGCTTTCCAATAAAATAGGCACGTTTTCGATTTTGTGATAACTCCGACTGGCATGGATTGTTGTGTGACGAATTGGTTGGGAATGAGGGCGAAAAAACTTGATCGGGTTGAGTCATCTGCGGGCCTACTTTTTTTATATTTTCATTTTTAGTGCGCTATAACAGTAACAGTCGATATCGCTTACTTATGGGCACTCTTATTTCTAGGGTCTGTCACACTTGGGTTGTAACGACGGATTGAAGTTTAGTCGCTGGCATAAAAAAACAGCGTATAGACGCTGTTTATCGATGGTTGCAATGGTTGTGTTTAGTGCCGACGATTGTTGCCGAGCAAACACTCAAGCCTTAGATCATCAAATCGACCAATCCTGAATCGCCCAACCCTGTTGCTGCGCCAATGCCGTGAGCTGTGCATCGGGAGAAACCGCGATCGCATGATCGGCATATTCAAGCAAGAATCGGTCATTAATCGAGTCAGAATATGCCCAAGATTCAGAAACTTGACGCCCATCCAACCATTCATCTAAACGGCTAAGTTTGCCCTGTTGATAGCACGGCGTACCGGCGACTTTGCCGGTATAAGCGTCTTGCTGAATTTCAGCACGCGTGGCGATAATCTGCTCAATGCCAAACTCACGGAAAATCGGTGCAGTAATAAAGTCAGAAGTCGCAGTAATCCCGACCAATTCATGCCCTGCTGCACGATGTTTTTCGATGGTCTCAAAACCGAGTGGACGCATCTGTGCACGAATCACTTTTTGCATAAACTGCTGATGTAATTGTTCTAATTCAGCCATGTCATGCTGGGTCAAAAATTCAAATACAAACTCGTTATAGGCGATCGGATCAAGTTGACCGGCCTTATAGTCTTCATAAAACTGATTGTTGATTTGGCGGTGTCGTACTGGATCTACCAAGCCTTCATCGACCAAAAATTCGCCCCAAGAATGGTCGGAATCCGTATTTAACAAGGTGTGATCTAAATCAAACAACGCCAATTTCATGAAAATATCCGTTTGAACTGAAATTTAAGAAAAAAAATGTAAATCTATCTCCGCTAGTCGATAGAAATTCGTTAAGATCATAGCAATTTTAAAACATTATTACTTT
>JASLJB010000019.1 GCA_030152605.1 Acinetobacter sp.
GTATAAAGAGTTCCTGTGCCACGATACTTGTCAGTGCAAGTGTGGCATCGAAAGGTTAGATATTCTTCTTAGAAATATTTTTCAGGTCGCAAAGATTCCCCCACTAAAGTTGTTGAAACTTAGTGGTGGGAGTATGTCAAAATTCATGTTTTAGATTTTAGACTTTAGCCACGGCGAATCCACATCTTGAAAGCCTGCCACAAGGCCGATCCGACCGTAATTGCCCGGATCACCATAGTTGCCGATGCTGCCATGATCACCATAAAGACCGAGATTTGAGTTTTTAATCGCAGCAGCCGAGTTATACAGCAGGCGATTGTCCTGAACCAATTCGCCTAAGTAGCGTCCTTTGAGGTCGATAAATACGTTTTCTTTTTCAACAAAGTGTCCAATATTTTTTCCATTTGGTGCATAGAGGCGTTGATTGATGCTATTGGCGACGTGCTGGCCTTGGCTGTTAAATAAATAGCGCATTGAATTTTCCTTTTAGATTTTGATTCTTGGCTTTTGATGCTATGTTTCGCCCACCACTGTAGCGCACTTTTTAAGCAATTTAAAACCCCGACCACCAAGCACCGCCAAATTGTCAAATGCGCTCGATCAAAATCAGCTGGCAAGCGCGACAGAATAAAATATACTCAATCAAGATCGTTGCCTCAGCGCACTTCAACACGACTGACATGCAAGGCATTGAGCCAAAAATAAAGACACACATAACGACTGACCGAAAGAGAAAACAAACATAAAGAGAAAAACATGAAAATAAATCATCCTCACGACCCCTTCACTGGCTATAAAGAACTCACCCTGCGCGGCATTATTTTGGGGATCTTGATCACCATTGTCTTTACCGCCTCAAATATCTATCTTGGGCTGAAAGTCGGCCTGACCTTTGCCTCCTCCATCCCTGCCGCGGTGCTGTCCATGGCAGTTTTAAAATTCGCCAAAGATTCAAATATTCTTGAAAACAACCAAGTACAGACCCAAGCTTCGGCGGCCGGAACGCTGTCTTCAGTGGTCTTTGTCATTCCGGGGCTGTTAATGATGGGCTATTGGGCCGATTTCCCCTTCTGGCAGACCACCATGATTTGTCTGGCCGGTGGCATCTTGGGGGTAATCTTTACCATTCCTTTGCGCCGTGTGATGGTGGTCAATAGTCCTCTGCCCTATCCGGAGGGTGTTGCAGCCGCAGAGATCTTAAAAGCCGGAGCGATCGGCCGAGTTGCCAATGAGCATGGCGAAATCATCCAAGATGAACACCAGACTGCGCCGCGCCAAAACGTTAAAGAAATTCTCTATGCTGGAATTTTTGCTGCGATTGCCAGTTTCTTCAGTGCAGCGCTACGCCTGATCTCAGACAGCTACGGCATTTGGTTTAAATCCGGTGCTGCAGTCTTTCAAATTCCATTTGGTTTTTCACTGGCCTTGCTCGGTGCAGGGTCGCTGATCGGCATCGCCGCCGGCATTGCGATCCTGGTCGGGATCAGCTTCACTTGGGGCATAGCCGTGCCGATCCTGTCCACGATGACGCCCATGCCAGAACACATGCAACTGGCGGCCTTCGGCAAACAGGTCTGGACCGAGAAAGTACGCATGATGGGGGTTGGTGTGATCGGGATTGCCTCGATCTGGACCTTGATCAGCCTGTTCAAACCCATGTTGGAGGGCATCAGACTCTCCATCGCAGCCTATCGCGGCAAAGATCAAAGTCAGCGCTTATCTCGTGCTGATCGTGATTTGCGTCCAACCCAGATGCTCTGGATCATCATCGCCAGCACGGTGATTTTGTTCTGTAGCTTTTATGACTTTGTGTCTGCCTCTGGCCTACCCAGCCTATGGGCTTGGGGAATTGTCGCGATCGTCACCCTCCTCACCTTGGTGATTGGATTTCTGGTGGCTGCGGCCTGTGGTTATATGGCCGGTTTGGTTGGATCGTCTTCAAGTCCGATTTCTGGGATTGGGATATTATCGGTGCTGGCCTTTTCCGTGGTCTTACTGCTGTTGGGCAATATGCAAGGCCTGACCGCCAATCCGGACGGCATTCAATTTCTTACGGCACTGACTTTATTTGCAGGAACTGCTGTACTCGCCATCGCCACGATTTCCAACGACAACTTGCAAGATCTCAAAACCGGTTATTTGGTGCATGCTACGCCTGCCAAGCAGCAGATTTCCTTGATCATCGGCTGTATCGCCGGTGCACTGGTGATCTCACCGGTATTGCAACTGCTGTATCAGGCTTACGGTTTTAGTGGTGCGCTGCCGCGTGCCAGTATGGACCCAAGCCAAGCCTTGGCAGCGCCACAAGCTTTACTGATGACCACGATTGCGCAAGGGATATTTTCCCATCAGTTGCTGTGGGACTTTATTCTCATGGGCGTGTGCTTGGGCATCGGCCTGATTATCTTTGATCTACTGCTGAGACGTGGCTCCAATGACAAATACTCCATGCCTGTGCTCGCCGTCGGACTGGGGATTTACCTACCGCCCGCAGTCAATATTCCGTTGTTTTTTGGCGCGATGCTGTTCTGGCTAATCCAACGTCGCATCAAAGCTTCTAACAGCGTTGACCAAGCACAGCGACTGAAAACGGTTGAGCAACGTGGTACTTTGCTGGCGGCCGGCTTTATCGTCGGTGAAAGCATCATGGGCGTCATTCTGGCCATGATCATTGTATTCTCCATCAGCAGCGGTGGTTCCGATGCACCTTTGGCGATCCATCTCAGCAACTGGGAGAATATCGCCAATATTCTCGGTGCATTGGTATTTATCGGCGCGATGTATTTCTTTGCTCAACGTTGTTTAAAACGGTGAGTTGCAGGGTAAACGCGTTGTATCATCGGGTGTAACGCGTTTGATCTTCGGATCTATGAATTAAAAACCATTCCAACAAGTTCTCCCGCTCCTCATCCACAGTGAGTGCACTCTTTCTCATTACTTTTTAAAAAGTAATCAAAACTCTCTTTGCGCTGAAGGGTACATCCTGTAACCCTCAGCGCAAAATAGGCGGCGTCCTGCCGCCATTGTCGA
>JASLJB010000074.1 GCA_030152605.1 Acinetobacter sp.
CTCTTGGATCTGCTCAAAGGCGAAGGTTTTATAAATCATCGGTAAGCATTCGCCTTTGGCCCATAGCGGTGCGACATGTTGTTGCAAGTCTTCGGCGATAACGGCTTTCTCGGCAGTATTGCGTGCACGCATGGTCGAACCCGTAATGGTCAGACGTTTCATCATGATCTGACCGAGTTTGACCTCTTTGGCTTTGGCACCGCCCAAAAATGCGATATAGACCAAACGACCATCTCGACGTAATAAATTGAGATTGGATGCTAAATAAGGCGCACCAACGATATCCAAGATCACATCCACACCAGCGTCTTCAGTGGCGGACTGAATCACCTGTTCAAAGTCTTGGGTCTTGTAGTTAATTGCATGCGTGAGATGTTGAATCGCAGCGACTTTCTCATCCGATCCGACCGTGGCAAACGTTTTGATCCCCATCGACTGACATAACATCAAAGCCGTGGTGCCGATCCCACTGCTGCCGCCGTGTACCAACACAGTTTCACCGGCTTGGGCACGTCCCATTTGGAAGACATTGGCCCACACGGTAAAAAAAGTTTCAGGAATCGCTGCCGCTTGCACATGACTGACCCCTTCAGGGATGGACAACACTTGCGAAGCAGGCACCACACAATATTCAGCATAGCCACCACCATTGGTGAGACCACAGACCTGATCACCGACTTGAAAACGGCTGACCGCTGAACCGACCGCCACCACCTCACCAGCGACTTCCAATCCCGGAACAGGCGTAACCCCCTTAGGCATTGGATACAAACCTTGGCGTTGCAAGATATCTGGTCGGTTTAAACCAAAAGCACGGACTTTGACCAAAACCTCATCCGCTTGGACAACGGGGATCTGAGTCTGTTCGATCTGTAGTTTCTCTGGGCCACCGGCTTCGGTAATCACCACCTGTTTCATCATGCTAGATTGCGTCATTATATTTCCCTATCCCTATCTGTTAAATGTCGTGCTGATGCGCATACAAGCTGGATTACCCTGCCACTGTCGCAGCACATACACAGCCGCAGACACAAAAAGGCAAGATAATCTGATCTAAATTGATCATCACGCTATAACGAGTTGCGATAATTTTCAAGTTGTCTTTTCAACTCTTCTTTCCAGCTGCCTTTGCCGCCACACCCCAATTCCAAAAGAAATCGGCACGATCAAGGCCAAGATCATACAGATCAACAGACTGCCTCCAGTTAAGGTCGGAAAATTCATCAAAATCATCGTCAAACACACCCCCAACAAGAGCACAGCCAACAGCGGTGCCCACTGCTTTTGCATGCGTTGACCATGTTGCTGATCTTGATGGAGAGAGAAATAACGGTAAACCGCAATACTGGTGAGCACCATCAAGGTAACGCAACCCACGGTGGAAATCCCGGCCATATAAGCAAAGACTTGGGTCAATGGATCGAGTGCAAAAAACGCACACAGTATGATCACCATGATGGCGATACAGGTTTGAATCACCGAAGACTGATAAGGCGAATGGTAGCGCGGATGGATCTTGACCAAGACTTGACTCAAGTCACCCTGCCCCGCCAACGTGTATTGATAACGCACCAAGATATTGTGAAAACTCAGGACACAGGCAAATAAGCTATTGATTAGCAAGAGCTGAATCACATGGCTAAATGTAACACCGGTATATTGCCGCGCAAGATCGAGCAGCATATTGCCACTCCCATGTAAAGTTTGATCCACTATACTCAGCAGTTGAGTGGGACCTGCTGCAATCACCATCGACCACGCCGAAAAGGTGTAAAACAACCCAATAATGATCACCGACCAGTAGGTGGCTCGCGGAATGGTACGTTCAGGATCAATCGCTTCATCCCGATAAATCGCAGCCGACTCAAACCCAATAAATCCCGTCAGCGCAAATAATACCGCCAGACTCAAACCGCTACTCAAGGCATAGCGCGGTTCAAAGGACTGTAGATTGATGCCCTCGGCACCCCCCTGATATAGCACCGACGCATTTAAGATCAGAACCACTGCGATCTCCAAGACCAAACTGATGCCTAAGACTTTTGAACTCAGATCGATATTGCGATAGCCAAAGAATGCCACCACAGCAATCGTCAGTATGGAATACAGCCACCATGGATGTGGGTTAGCGCCATAACTCACCACCAAATCATTGATTGCCCAGCCGATATAGCCATAGATCCCGGCCTGAATCGCGGTATAAGTCACCAAGGCAATATAGGCCGCTCCCATACCCATTTTTTGTCCCAATCCCAAGCGGATATAGGCGTAAAATGCACCCGCTTCTTTGACAAACGGTGTCAAGCTGACAAAACCAACCGCAAATACCAGCAGTACCCATGAGGCAATCACAAAGCCAAACGGTGCGCCCACACCATTGCCCAGCCCAAATGCCAGAGGAATATTCCCACCCACCACGGTCAGCGGTGCGGCCGCCGCCATCACCATGCCAACAATATGTTTAGCACTCAGCGCGCCTTTGAGTTTGGCTTCTGAGTCGGCTTGTTCTAATACCTGCTGCATGATTGATGCTCCTTAAATGGATATTTTTGTTGTCTTGCAGATGTCAGCATGAATTTATTTTTTTATTGATCGTGATGCAGTGTTCGGGTTTATAGACTTCAGCTAGTCGCTGTTATTGAAGCTGTTACAAGTGCATGGCTAAAACAAATCTTGGCGGATGTCATCTAAGTAGGGATTGTGCTGTTGGCTCTGCCGTACTTGCTCAGTGGATATTTCTGCAAACAATAACTGTTCCTGCGCTGTTTTGCCTTGCACCAAGATCTTGCCCTCAGGTGATGCCACGGTACTCATCCCAACATAGTCAAAATGCTCTTCTGTCCCGATCTGATTGACATAAGCCACGTAGACTTGGTTTTCCCAAGCACGCGTGGCGATCAGATGGGTATTTACAAATTCATAGGGCTGCATCTGCGCCGTCGGCACTGCGATCAAATCCGCCCCAGCGAGTGCTGCGGCACGGACAGTTTCAGGAAATTCAACATCGTAGCAAATCAACATCGCGACCTTAAATCCTCGATAGTTGCTTAACACCACGGCCTGTTCACCCTGCAAGAAATGTTCCCGATCTAAGTCACCAAACAGATGGGTTTTATCATAATGATTCAGCAACTGCCCCAGATCATCGACAAAATAACTACTGTTCATCACCCCTTGCTCGACCTGCCGTGGTCCACCGACAATCAGGCCAATCCCATGCCGCTGTGCGATCGCCTGTACTGCTTTGAGCGGAAACTGCGCTGCCATGGAGGCAGTGTCTTGATGCAGCACATAACCGGACAAGAACATTTCCGGCGTGATCAACAATGCCGCACCTTGAGCCTTGGCTTGTGCTGCATACTGTTCAAGGCGTGCTAAGTTTGCGGCATAGTCTCGTGATTGACTCAGTGCTTGTAAAAGTGCGATTTTCATAAGCTTTAATTTCTCTATTTTTTGTTGTGCTCAGCTATTTTATATTTTGGGCACTGCTTTTGCAGAACTGCAATGTAAGTTAATTGTGAAGTTCAACTGAGCGCAACAAAGGGTTATGATGGATCTAAGTATTGATTTAATGTAGAGAAAACATGGCTGAACTGGTCGACTACACTGAGAATAACTATCGTGACTTTGAACACTATGCAGGCATTGCGATCATTCGCTTTCATGCACCATGGTGCGCGCCGTGTGTACAAAACCAAGCGATTTTTGCGCAACTGGCAGCGCAGTGTGATGAGTCCATCAAGTTTGGTCAGGTCAATATCGACCTTGCGCCAATCCTGACCTTGCGTTATCAAGTCTTTGGCCTACCCTCAACCATGATCTTTCAGGATGGCGTCATCCTTGATCGAGTCGCAGGAGTAAAAAGCCTCGCGTTTTGGAAAAAATACATTCAGCAACTGCAAGCTGAGCAACAGCAAGCACAATAAATATCGCATATGCCCCCCGCAAAAGGCTTGATTTTACGCGGACGAGTTTTATTTAAAATACCAAAATGAATCAATTGCTTATACTTTGTTCAGTCTATTCAAATCCGGTTAAGACCTGTTGAACTACCCTCCATCAAAAAACCCACCTTACGGTGGGTTTCGTTGTTGCTGATCTCTGAGATCAATACTTTAAACTTATAAACGTACTGCTATCAGCAGTTGCTCTAACAACTCCTCAAGCGAATCGGTCTCAAAACTCAGATCCGCCGCTTGTGCATTTTCGGTGAGCACCAATAGGCCGGTTTCACGCAACAACAGGATCTCGGCAGGGCTCAGCTTGGCTTTGGCAATCGCAACAACACCATGCTGTAACAGCATGCTCTCCAGCGTCTGTGCTTGTGCAAGGAGCGGTGCAGAAACTTGCACCACCGCTGGTTTTTGACCCAAACGTGCGGCTCGGGCTTCAGCAGTCACGACCTGATGATGCGCCTGCCACTCTTCTGCCGCCTCGACCATCCCCGCGCCAACGGTGACGTTATTTAGACGATCAATAAAGATAAATGAGCCAGTGTAGCGACTGTCCTGATAACGATCGAATACCACCGCGGCATCAAACTCAACAGTAACTTCAGCGATCGCATTCAATTCAAGTTCATCGACTTGGGTTTTTTCCAGCGTATTGACGTTAACCCGATGATGAATCTCGGTGACGCTGGCCGGCACGGTCTGGGTACCAATCTTGATGTTATATAACTTGCCTTTCACCAAGCTGTGATCATTCATCCAGACCACAGTGGCACGAATACGGCGTGACAATTGGGGTTGCTGATCGGCTTTGACCAACATATTGCCACGTGAAATATCAATCTCATCGTTCAAGGTCAGCGTGACGGCCTGCCCTGCAATGGCATGGCTTAAATTGCCATCATAGGTCACGATTTCTTTGATGCTTGAGCGCTTGCCTGACGGGAGTGCGATGATTTCATCACCGACATGCACCTGTCCCAAAGCAATGGTGCCGGCAAAGCCACGAAAGTCCAAATGTGGGCGATTGACATACTGCACAGGAAAACGGAATGCCTTGCTGCTGAGATCACGACGAATTTCAACAGTTTCCAAGATCTGCATCAGGGTTTGACCTGAATACCACGGCGTGCTGCCTGAGCGATTGACTACATTGTCGCCATTGAGGGCTGAGATCGGCACAAATAAAATGTTGGCCGGTCGGCGCTGACCCAATTGGCTGACAAAGTCCTGATACTGCTGCTCAATTTCTTGGAAACGTTGTTGTGAAAATTCAACCAAATCCATCTTATTGATCGCGACAACGATATTTTCAATCCCCAATAGACTGGCGATAAAGGTATGTCGGCGGGTTTGAGTCTGCACCCCATAACGCGCATCAATCAAAATAATCGCCAGATCTGCCGTGGATGCGCCCGTGGCCATATTACGGGTATATTGCTCATGTCCTGGGGTGTCGGCGATGATGAACTTACGCTTTTCGGTCGAGAAATAACGATAGGCCACATCAATGGTAATGCCCTGTTCGCGCTCAGCTTGCAAACCATCGACCAACAAGGCCAAGTCAGGTGCATCACCTGTGGTGCCGACTTTTTTACTGTCACGGGTCACGGCCTGTAGTTGATCTTCATAAATCAACTTTGAATCATAGAGCAAACGGCCGATCAGCGTGCTCTTGCCATCATCGACATTGCCGCAGGTCAGAAAGCGCAATAAATCTTTTTGTTCGTGTTGTTTTAAGTAGGCCAATATATCCTGACCGATTAAATCTGACTGATGAGACATGGCTCAAACTCCGCAAATACTGAAAACTTAGAAATGCCCAAAATCAATTGAAAAAACTTAGAAATAGCCTTCTTGCTTTTTCTTTTCCATCGATCCCGCCTCATCATGGTCAATCATACGACCTTGGCGTTCGGAACTGGTGGCCAGCAGCATTTCTTGAATAATTTCAGGTAGGGTCGCCGCTTCAGACTCCACCGCACCCGTCAATGGGTAGCAACCCAAGGTACGAAAGCGCACTGACTTGAGTTGCGCAGTTTCACCCGGATGGAAGCGCATGCGCTCATCATCGGCCATAATCAAAGTGCCGCTGCGTTCAACCACAGGACGTGGTGCTGCAAAGTACAACGGGACTAAGGGAATACTTTCTAAGTAGATGTACTGCCAAATATCCAACTCAGTCCAGTTGGACAATGGAAATACGCGGATGCTCTCGCCCTGATTGACTTTACCGTTATATAAATTCCACAGCTCAGGACGTTGGTTTTTAGGGTCCCAACGGTGTTGCGCATCACGAAATGAATAGACCCGTTCTTTGGCACGTGATTTTTCTTCATCACGGCGTGCGCCACCAAAGGCAGCATCAAAACCATGTTGATTTAGCGCCTGTTTTAAGCCTTGGGTTTTCATGATGTCGGTGTATTTTGAACTGCCATGATCAAAAGGATTGATACCTGCATCGCGGCCTGCTTGGTTCTGATGCACGATCAAGTCAAAACCATGCGTCTTCGCCATCTGGTCTCTAAACTCGATCATCTCTTTAAACTTCCAACCGGTGTCGACATGCAACAAAGGAAAGGGCAATTTGGCTGGATAAAATGCTTTTAAGGCAAGGTGCAACATCACCGCTGAATCTTTGCCAATCGAATACAACATGACTGGATTTTCAAATTCTGCAGCAACTTCACGGATAATATGAATACTCTCAGCTTCAAGCTGTTTAAGATGAGTAAGTCTTTCCTCAGATATAGGCATTTTGACAGCACCAGCTCACAAAAAACGTGTACTTATTACACATATTAAAATTTATATTCATTATAGTGATTTACACAGCCACCCTTTTGCTTGTTTTTTTATATTGATATATAAAAAGATCATAAGCAACTCACAGAGCAAACTATGTCCACACAAATTATACCTTTAGATGAGATTCGTTTTGAACAATGGCTTCCACTTTGGCAAGAGTATTTAAACTTTTATAAAACACAATTAAGTAATGAACAAATAAGTTTATCTTGGAAGCGAATCACAAATTCTGAACAAGCAGATATGTTTGGTTTTGCGATTCAAATGAATAATGAGGTTGTAGGTTTTGTCCATTTAATTTCCCACATGAGTATGTGGACAGACAAGCCTTGTTGTTACTTGCAAGATTTATATGTGAATGAAACACATCGAAATCAAGGCTTGGCTCGAAAGCTGATAGAGCATAGCTACCAAGTATGCTCTGGAAAATATGACCGTGTTTATTGGCTAACCCATGAAAGTAATCTCACAGCGCAATATCTATATGATCGCATTGCAACAAAAACAGGATTTATTCAATACAAAAAAGCGCTATAGGCTAGGCCGAAGCGGCTTCAAATGATGAGTATAAAAAATTCACACAAAAAAAAAGGCTTATCAAACAATGATAAGCCTATAAAACTCTTAAAATATGGGTAAAACAACATCCCCATACTTCGAGGGTAGGAATAACTTCTTTAAATAAGGTCAATTAAAGAAGTCAGTTCATATTAGAATTTTTCAAAAACACTGTATATACCTAGAATTGGGTATATTTTCGCATAATTAGATTAATTAATAACCAAATACAGCTTTATCTAAAGGAATTTCAATTCCAACTGAAGCTCCAGCATCATTTCCATGCACATCCGAGTCACTTACCCAACCATTAATTTTTAATGGAATCGTAGGTTTTATATAATGTGTCCAAGTTAAATCTAAAGCTTTAATTTTGTCTTTTTCTGGGAAGGCTAAGTTGATTTGCTTATCACCAAAGAAAGCAGCAGATTGGTTGACTTTGGCATACAGTGCACGACCAGATAAACGATTCATCACATCAAAACGAATATCACCACCCACAGAAATCATTTCACCATCACCACCCATCGCATGTCCAAGTGGGAAACCTTGTTGGTAATAACCATCTTTATAAATATAATGATTATAAGAAATCGCCTGAACATCACCATTTGTTGTTGTATCTGCCCACTCAGCATAAAGCTGAACTGGCATGTTTTTAAAACTTGTCGAATAATCCATACCTGCCAAATACATTTTTTTCGAAGGTAATAGCCCTGCTTCATCTTCCCCAACATACTGGCCATAGACACTGACAGGTACATTTAATAATGTTTGTAAATTTAAACGCCCATCAAAACCTGCAACCTGATTAGATTTGTCATCATCACCATTTTCAAAGTTATCATTCCCTTTTATGGCATTCCATAATGAATCCCAACTTTGTGAACGTCCCTCACCACCCCATTGTAAAGTACGTGAAGCACCCAATTCTAAATATGGCAATGGTTGAGCTGTTAAGCGGAATCCCAAAAGTTTAGCATTTGGGATTGCTTTATAATCTTCTAACTGTCCAGCAAATGCTTGATATTGCCAAGGACCAATCCAAGACAACCATTTAGATTCAAAAGCTTTTTGTTCAGCACGTTGCGCCGTAAAGCCATAAACTGGACGGCTGGCATCACCACGAATCAAACTACCATCATGTCCTGGCCCCCAATATGTTGGGATTTGACCCGCAATAACCCACTGATTCCACAACTTCCCTGCAATATATGAACCTTCCACATTGACATCTTGACCATTGTCAATTTGCGGATCTTTTTCACCATTAACACGAAGCTTTGCATCCCAGTTTTCGCCGCCCGCATTAAATTCTAATGAACCCACATATTGTGCTTTTGCACTATCCCCAAAAGCTTGAGGAATATTTTTTTGATCAGTTTCGGCAAATAAA
>JASLJB010000133.1 GCA_030152605.1 Acinetobacter sp.
TTCGGCTTGCTCGTTCTGAATGTCTTGAGCTTGTGCTTGTTGCTCATTAGCCATTGATGATCTCCGTTTAAATGGGTTTTTAAACATGTACAGTCCCTTTTCGGCTTCAGTGTTCACTGGATGAATGCTGAACTGCCATGAATGTTAAACTTGTTAATACTAAATTTGTTAATACTGAAAAGGTGTGGGCAAGTCCTAGGAATTCAAGTTGTTGATCGAATTATTTCAACGATATTGGCTGAATTGCTGGGTTTTCGCCTTGGGATACTCACCAATTCACGCGAATAAGCTTAATAAACTCAGTTCGACGCCCAAATTTTGTATCAACATATATTACTGTGTAAGCCTAAATTGATTTTATATTTCAAACTTTATAGGGAGCTTGCATGGCCTGAATTTGAGATGGGGGGATGATGGTGCGGGTGATTAAAATTTAAGCTCAAAAAAACAAGTGCTTATTTTGTTGAGATGCAATAACGAATAGTGGAAAAACTAAGTTTTTGAATTTAATAAAAAATTGCACAACTACCACTCGATGTCGTAAAACAGCAACTCTTCGAGGGTGATAAATTTTTTCCAAAGCATAATGATATTGATCTTCAAAGTGATGAGCTACTTTGATTATTCTTAAAGGAAAAAATGAATGAAAAAATTGACCTTAATTTCAATTTTACTCACTGCAGTCGCTTTGGTTGCTGTTGGATGTACGTCGCAAGATTCAGTAACACCGACTGAATCAACTCAAACGCTGCCTCCTGTGGCTGCTGCTGAACCTGCAACGTCGCAACCTGCACCTCAAGATCGTATTGCGATCGAATCTGCAGAACCTGCAGTGCCGAGTAATATCGAACCTGTCCAAGCGGCACCTGAATCTGACCTTAATACCCCGCCAGCGGCAACTGTTGAATAACAGCCCAAGCCCTGATGATTGCTGATGGGTTGTATTGAGGCATTCATCTGATCAGTCGCTGGTCATCGATCAAAATCAAAAAAGTAGACAGCAGAATTTATGATTCTGCTGTCTACTTTTTTCTTAAGTGCCATTGAATAAAGCAGAAGAAGTCAGTGACAAAGGCTATGCGATCGGCTTAGCGTAGTGTAAATAAACAAGATGATTCGACAAGTAAAACACCGTAGCCGAATTCATTATTGATTCAATGCATTTTAAAAAATCAAATAAAGGGGAACTTTATGCCTATTTCTGCACACGCCATACAGCAACGATTAGAACAAGGACAAGGCTTTGCGGCACGTTCAATCGATCGGCTACCCAAGTTTATGCAGGAATCGTTAAGCAAACTGTTGGGCTATCCTTATCACTATCCAGCTTTGGATAGCTTTACCAAGTGCCTCATGGCGGCACAGCTTAAACAAGGCAAGTCGGGCTTTATCGGTGAGAACGTGGAGCGTTCCCGGCAGCAGTTTGAACAACAAATGCAGTTGATCACCGCCAAAGCGACTGCGATCCAATATGTAGAAGATATTCGCTTACCCTTACAAAGCGGCAGTATTTATGCACGTCACTATCATCCTGCTCCAAGCAAGAAGTTGCCGATGCTGGTGTTTTATCATGGCGGTGGTTTCGTGGTCGGCAGTGTTGAAACACATGATGAGGTCTGCCGAATGTTGGCAATTCACGCCAAAGTACAGGTACTCAGCATCGAATATCCGCTTGCACCTGAACTGGGCCCACGTGCTGTGATCCAATCCTGTGAAGATGCCTTGGCATGGGTGTATCAAAATCGGCGCCAATTTAAAATCCTCAAAAACCGAATTGCGGTCGCGGGCGATAGTGCAGGTGGCAATATTAGTGCGGTGATCGCGCAAAGAACGCTAAATGCAGCCTATGCACCCCACGCGCAGCTACTGATTTATCCAGTGGTGGATTTTAAAAGTCGCCATCCTTCTTTTCATGCCTATGAACAGGGCTTGGTGCTTACGGGGCGCGATGTTGATTATGTCACTGACTATTATGCAACTCAGCATCGTATTGAATTGGATGATCCTTTGATTTCTCCGACTTATGGCAGTCTAAAGAAGTTGGCACCGGCATTTGTGATTACGGCTGGGCATGATGTGCTGCATGATGAAGGTGAGATCTATGCGCACAAATTACGTCAAAATGGTGTCAAAGTGCATTATCACAACTATCCTGAGCAAACCCATGGTTTCGTCAATCTCACGCCAGTATCCAGAACTGCAAAAAAACATCTGATCGAGATGAGTAAATCCTTTAGACGCTTTTGGGATAAAAATCGTTAATCACGGTTGGGGAGCAACATCTAGCATCTATAGCTTATTGTCGTGATCACGCTATTGTTGTCGGTGGGTATATCATGTTGTGGTCGCTATAACTATATAGCTAAGTGAATAGAAGATAGTGATGTGAATAGAAGCTGCAGGGCAGATCTGAAATTTCTCACTAAAATCAAACAACAGCTCGCTTGCGGGCTGTTTAGTATAGTCAGATTCACTTATCGTGAACTTTCATTTGATATTCGAGAGATTTAAATAACATGATGAAGCAATCTTTATTGGCAGTCGCTTGTATTGCGGTCTGTGCGACGAGCTATGCAAACACGCAGATGCAAATTCAAACCACGCAGGGCAATATCGAGATTGAGCTTTTTAATGATAAAGCGCCTGTCTCGGTGAAAAACTTTGAAAGCTATGTCAAACAGAACTTCTATAAAGGCACGATTTTCCATCGCGTGATCCCAGGCTTTATGATTCAAGGTGGTGGCTTTGATCAAAACATGAAAGAAAAGCAAACCCAAGCGGCAATTCGAAATGAAGCCAATAACGGTTTGAAGAATACCCGTGGCACTTTAGCCATGGCACGCACCAACGATCCAAACTCAGCCACCAGTCAATTCTTTATCAACCTCAGCAACAATCAATTCCTAGATCAATCTGGTTCAAATCCGGGTTATGCGGTATTTGCACGTGTAACCAAGGGTATGGACGTGGTAGATAAGATCGCAAAAGTACCCACAGGACGTTATGGCATGCACCAAGATGTGCCTAAACAGAGCATTACCATTACAGGCGTACAGATCCTAAACAGCGCTGCTAAGAAATAAAGAAAATAAAGCAGAAATATTTTGGTCATATTTCTGCTTTACTATTAGAGGGTTATGCAACTTTGGTGCAAAAAGTGTACCGTATTGGTGCATAAAAAAAGAACACACAGTAAAACAATCAGTTAAAAGCGCTTGCGGTCGAAATAAATTCCCCTATAATGAGCTCATCCCGACGCGATACACGAAAAGATCTTAGCCACGGTGTTAAGGTTCTAGTAGATATTTCGCGTTATTTCTTGCTGACGAAGCAGGAAATTAAATCATTAAGAATTTATGAAGAACAACTTGTGTGGATTTTTACTGGTTGATCAATTAAAAATTATCATTGATTGATTGGTAGAAATTACTCGAAGTTTATTTGAGAATATTTTTGTCAGTTATTTGATGAGCCAAGATTTGTAGCCATAAGCTACTAATGATTTT
>JASLJB010000384.1 GCA_030152605.1 Acinetobacter sp.
TTCGAAATCGTCCCAACTGAGGATAGACATATCAAATACTCACTTCGTTACTTATATCTGTGATCAGACATCTATTTCACCAAGATGTCCTGACTATACGCGTGTTATGTGTAAACAAAATTAAGTTGTACGGATGTTTGCCTGATTTTTGATCATGCGCAAAACCATCTTCACGACTTATTTTGCTTACGCTGTTGTTTGCGAATAGAGAAAAACGCATAAACAAGGGGGATATAAAATACAAGAAAAGCCAAGACCAACAGGATCAGTCCGAGTTCATAGTTCGCAGTCATGTGTGGCATGCTTTTCACCTTTGCGTTTAAGAATCACCGCCTATTCCGATCCAATACACCGCATCGGAACAAACACCATCTTATGGTTGCTGCGTCCCCCTTATGTAAGAGGGACGTCGCGGGATTCAATGTGATTTAAAAATCAGTTGTTATTGGCAGGCTTCACAGTCTGGATTGTCGATCGAGCAAGCCAAAGGCACTGGCGCTGCTTGAGCAAAATCGTCTTCAACCGCCGCAGCTGTCGCGGCAACAGGGGCTGCTGCAGTGGCAACAGGTGCCGCAGTCGGAGCTGCTGGTGCGCTTGATGCAGACGCGGGTTTAACTGCGTTCAATGCACCGGTGTTAATGGTTGATTTCTCAGCCGAAGTTGCACCCAAAGCACGGAGGTAATAGGTAGTTTTCAGACCACGTAACCATGCCATTTTATAGGTCAGATCCAATTTTTTACCGTTGGCGCCTGAGATATACAAGTTCAATGACTGAGCTTGGTCGATCCATTTTTGACGACGTGATGCTGCATCCACGATCCAACGTGGTTCAACTTCAAACGCAGTCGCAAAGATCGCTTTAAGTTCTTCAGGAATACGCGCAATCTTTTGTACCGAACCTTCATAGTGTTTCAAGTCATTGACCATCACCACGTCCCAGAGGCCGCGTTGTTTCAAGGCGCGCACGAGGTAAGGGTTGATCACGGTGAATTCACCAGACAAGTTTGATTTCACATATAAGTTTTGGAAGGTTGGCTCAATCGATTGAGACACACCACAAATATTTGAAATAGTCGCTGTCGGTGCAATCGCCATTACGTTCGAGTTACGCATACCGTCTTTTTGAACTTTGGCACGTAAGGTATCCCAGTCCAAACGTTGAGTGCGATCCACTTCGAACATACGCTCTGGACGTGTTTTCGCAACCAAATCCAAAGAGTCGATCGGCAGGATGCCTTGATCCCACAATGAACCTTTAAATGTCGCATAAGCACCACGTTCAACCGCAAGATCACTTGAAGTTTTGATTGCGTAGTAGCTGATGACTTCCATTGATTCATCTGCAAAATCAACCGCTTCATCAGAACCATAGGCCAAGTTCATTTCATACAATGCATCTTGGAAGCCCATGATGCCCATGCCCACTGGGCGATGTTGCATGTTTGAATTTTTGGCTTGTGGCACAGCATAGTAGTTAATGTCGATCACGTTATCGAGCATACGTACCGCAGTTTTGATGGTGCTGGCCAATTTCTCACGATCAAGAATGCCGCCTTGAACGTGTTGTACCAAGTTGATTGAACCGAGGTTACATACCGCGATCTCATCTTGGTTGGTGTTGAGCGTGATTTCAGTACATAGGTTTGAAGAATGCACCACACCGACGTGTTGTTGCGGTGAACGCAAGTTACATACGTCTTTGAATGTGATCCACGGGTGACCTGTTTCAAACAACATCGACAACATTTTGCGCCACAAATCTTTAGCACGGATTTTTTTGTGCAGCATATTGCTTTCTTTGGCGATCGCTTCGTAGTGTGCATAACGCTCAGCAAACTCAGCACCGGTCAAATCATGCAGATCTGGGGTTTCAGACGGGGTGAACAGGGTCCATTCGCCATCTTCAAAGACACGTTGCATAAACAGGTCAGGCACCCAGTTTGCAGTATTCATGTCATGGGTACGACGACGGTCGTCACCGGTGTTTTTACGTAGCTCTAGGAATTCTTCGATGTCCAAGTGCCAAGTTTCAAGGTATGCACACACCGCACCTTTACGTTTACCACCTTGGTTGACCGCAACAGCAGTGTCGTTGGCCACTTTCAGGAAGGGCACTACACCTTGAGATTTACCGTTGGTACCTTTGATATATGAGTTCAAGGCACGTACCGGAGTCCAGTCATTGCCTAGACCGCCAGCCCATTTTGACAACATGGCGTTGTCACGCATCGCGCCATAGATGTTATACAAATCATCGGCGATGGTGGTCAGGTAGCAGCTCGACAGTTGTGGGCGTAAAGTCCCTGCGTTAAATAACGTTGGGGTAGAGGCCATGTAGTCGAAGCTCGACAACAAGTTATAGAACTCGATCGCACGTTGTTCACGATGTTCTTCGTTGAGCGCCAAGCCCATTGAAACACGCATAAAGAACAATTGCGGTAGTTCAAAACGCACGCCATTCGAGTGAATGAAGTAACGGTCAAATAAAGTCTGTAGACCCAAGTAAGTGAACTGATTTGAACGCTCTGGACGAATCGCTGCCGCCAATTGTGCCAAGTCAAAGTTCAACAACTCTGGTGAGATTAGCTCTAGCTCGATCCCTTTGTTGAGGAAGGTTTCTAAAGCTTCGCCTTCAGGGGTGTTTTCATCGAGACCCAAGAATTTCAGACCAGTCGCAACCAAATCATGACTGAGCAGTCGTGCAGTTACATAAGTATAGTTGGGTTCATGTTCGATACGGGTACGGGTGGCCATGATCATCGTGGTTGAGATGTCAGAGGCTTTCACGCCGTTATAGAGGTTTTTTACAGTTTCATCGATGATCGCTTGAACGTCGATGCCTTCTAAACCTTCAGCGGCTTGTTCAACAGCGGCATGTAGCGCGCCCAAGTTCAGCGGTTGTAAACGGCCGTCTTCGTCGGTGATTTGCAAGGTCGGGTGGTGGTTTGCGCCAGTTTGTTGACGCGCGCTGCTGCGTTGTTCGCGATAGATCACATAAGCACGAGCCACTTTCTGTTCACCTGTACGCATCAAAGCCAATTCGACTTGGTCTTGAATTTCTTCAATGTGAATCGTGCCGCCAGAAGGTAAGCGACGCGTGAACGTGTTGAGGACCATTTCGGTCAGTTGTGAAATACGGTCATGAATACGGCTAGAATCAGCGCTATTTTGACCTTCTACCGCTAAAAATGCCTTACCTATTGCTACAGATATTTTATCTGCATCAAATGCGGCAACGTCACCCGTGCGTTTAATCACATGTAGTTGACCAGGGGTT
>JASLJB010000159.1 GCA_030152605.1 Acinetobacter sp.
ATTATTGGATAAGATTATGTCCGTTTTAGGTTTTACCACTCCCCGCGAAATTAAAAAATCATCTAAGCTCGAGCATGTTTGCTACGACATTCGTGGACCAGTGTTACGAGCCGCCAATGAAATGGAGGAAGCCGGACATAAAATCATCAAGCTGAATATCGGTAACCCAGCGCCATTTGGTTTTGAAGCACCACAAGAAATTATTAATGATGTGGCACTCAATTTACCCAATGCCATTGGTTATACCGACTCTAAAGGGATCTTTCCAGCCCGTAAAGCCGTGTGTCAGTATTATCAACAAAAAGGCATCTTAGACCTGAGCGTCAATGATGTGTATATCGGCAACGGTGTATCCGAGCTGATCGTGATGTCGATGCAAGGCTTGCTCGATGATGGTGATGAGATGTTGGTGCCAATGCCCGACTATCCGCTATGGACTGCTGCAGTCAACCTGTCTGGTGGCACGGCGATTCACTATAAATGCGATGAGGAAAACAGTTGGTATCCTGACATTGCAGATATGGAAAATAAAATCACCCCGAACACCCGTGGTATCGTGGTGATTAACCCGAATAACCCAACCGGTTCAGTCTATCCGCGCCATGTGCTTGAACAAATCGTGGCCTTGGCGAAAAAATATGATTTGATTTTGTTCGCTGATGAAATCTACGACAAAATCATTTATGACGGCATTGAACATGTTGCTGTGGCAGCCTTGGCGGGTGATCATCTCTGCGTGTCATTTAATGGCCTCTCCAAATCCCACCGCGTTGCGGGCTACCGCTCGGGTTGGATGGCGATCACTGGCAACAAAGCCCGCGCTGCGGATTATATCGAAGGCTTAGACATGTTGGCCTCCATGCGTCTCTGTGCCAACCATCAGGCCCAATATGCGATCCAAACTGCGCTCGGCGGCTATCAGTCAATCAATGATTTGATTCGCCCAGGCGGTCGTTTATACGAACAACGCAATATCGCTTGGGAAATGCTCAACGAAATCCCCGGTCTATCCTGTGTCAAGCCTGAAGGTGCCATGTATTGCTTCCCACGCCTCGATCCAAATGTCTACCCGATCGAAGATGATGAGCAGTTCATGTTGGATTTCCTCCGTGCTGAGAAAGTTCTACTGGTACAAGGCACAGGCTTTAACTGGCCAACGCCGGATCATTTCCGTTTGGTGTTCTTACCTGCTGAAAATGAGCTGCGCGAAGCAATTAATCGCTTAGGCCGTTTCTTGGCCAAGATACGTTAATCCAAGATACTTTGGCCCAAGACACTTCAAGCTAAGATCAGTGAGCTTGGGTCATGGTCTGCCATGACCGATCATCAAAAAGCAGTGACTTCCCCATAAGGAAGGCACTGCTTTTTTAATAGGCGTTATATCAGCAGCTTAATCAAGCAACTCGCTGTACTGTGTTTTATAAACAATTGATTGTGAAATTGTTTTAAACCTACACACCACTTAAATCCCCACCCTACACGCAACAACCTTATCCTCCACTTGGCGCTTCCTTGATCAACATCAATTAAAATGATTAAGTTCAAATCGACATTTTCAAATCAGTATAGCTTTCGGCATTCGTTTTAATTTACTTTACAATCCATGTGCATTTTGCACTGTATATAAACAATTACACCAATCAAGGATTGCTTATGAAATTTAAATTTATGGCGCTCACAATTGCGCTCTCTTTACTCTCACCAATGAGTGTTTGGGCTAAAAACAATGTCGTGGTTGTGGCGACTGGGGGAACCATTGCCGGTGCAGGCGCGAGCTCAACCAACAGTGCAACATATACAGCAGCGAAAGTTCCCGTCGATGCCCTGTTGAATGCAGTGCCTCAGATTCAAAACTTGGCCAATGTCACAGGGGTACAGGCCCTACAAGTTGCGTCTGAAAGTATTACGGATAAAGAGCTTCTATCTCTGGCACGCCAAGTCAACGACCTACTCAAGAAACCAGACATCAATGGTGTGGTGATTACCCACGGTACAGACACACTCGAAGAAACTGCATTCTTTTTGAGTTTGGTGGTTCACTCAGATAAGCCGATCGTGGTGGTGGGTTCGATGCGTCCATCTACAGCATTATCAGCTGACGGCCCACTTAACTTATATAGCGCTGTGGCTTTAGCAGCAGATCCAACCGCCAAGGGCAAAGGCGTTTTGGTGATGATGAATGATTCGATCTTTTCTGCACGTGATGTCAGCAAAACCATCAACATTCACACCCATGCTTTTGCCAGTCAATGGGGTGCGCTCGGCACTTTGGTCGAAGGCAAAAGTTATTGGTTTAGAAAAGTCGACAAACGCTTTAATACACGTTCAGAGTTTAATATTGAACAGATTCAAGGCGACAAGCTACCACTCGTTCAGATCGTTTATGGTTCAGGCAACATGCTACCGGATGCCTATCAAGCCTATGCCAAAGCCGGTGCCAAGGCGATTATTCATGCGGGTACAGGGAATGGTTCTGTCGCAGCCAACATCGTTCCGACCTTAACTCAATTACAGCAGCAAGGCGTACAGATCGTACGTTCTTCGCGTGTACCACAAGGTTTCGTGCTACGTAATGCGGAACAACCAGATGACAAATATGGCTGGGTGGTTGCTCATGACTTTAATCCGCAAAAAGCCAAACTGCTCACTGCCTTAGCACTGACCAAAACCAAAGATGCCAAAGAAATTCAGCGCATGTTCTGGGAATATTAATTTAGTACGACTATAGGCGGCCAAGATTTGATTACCCCGCCTATATGCTTGTACCTTTATTAGACTCGTACGCGTTGTGCCCTTGTCGGGTGCAACGCTGAATATTGCCTCGGCAAGTCTTCCCGCGCCTCATCCTCAGTGAGCGAGTTTGCACCCCTACTTTTTTAAAAAAGTATGCAAAAACCTTCTTTGCGCTGAGGGCTACATCCATATAAGCCCCAGCGCAAAACAGGCGGCGTCCTGCCGCCATTGGCAGATGCCTGTTATTTATCGAATGATATTTGTGCTAATCAGATTTGATGTTTTGCCTAATACCCGATATTAAACCCATTGCAATGTGGTTTTGATGCTTAGGCTATTTTGTTTTGCTGAGCTTTGGCTTTTAAAAATATATGCGTGATCACGGTATTTATTTCGTGGGGCCCAAGCACAGTTGTTTGAGCAGGACACGATCGAATCAATACTGTTTCTGCGATGAGCTGGATACGCGATGCAAGTGCGCGAGTTCTGGGCTCAGAGAATTTCACTTAAGGCATATTATTTTAATTATTTTTTAATAACAGCTTGAGGAACACTTCTGAAACTAATAGCCATACGGTTATAAGCATTCATCAGACTAATAGCAATTGTTAAATCTACTAGCTCTTTTTCAGAAAACACTTGCTGTGCTATA
>JASLJB010000178.1 GCA_030152605.1 Acinetobacter sp.
ATTATTGCGATTTTGCTTTCAGCGGAAAGATCGCTCGGATGGCCACATACATGAACGGAATAAACACCAATACCAACACCGTACCAAACACGACGCCGCCAAATACACTGACGCCAATTTCCTGACGGCTTGCAGCACCGGCACCAGAGGCAAAAACCAGAGGTACGATTCCGGCACCAAAAGCCAGTGAGGTCATCAAAATCGGACGTAGACGCAGTGCTGCACCTTTAAATGCTGCAGCAGCGATCGAGGCACCTTTCTCCTGAGCGAGCGCCGCAAATTCCACGATCAGTATCGCATTTTTACATGACAGTCCGATGGTGGTCAGTAATGCGATCTGAAAGTAAATATCATTGGGGAACTGCGCAAAATAACTAAAGATAATGTTGCCACCGACGCCCAATGGAATTGCGGTCATCACCGCAGTCGGAATACTCCAACTTTCATATAAAGCAGCCAAGCACAAAAAGATAAAACCAATCGAGACCAAATATAACCACAGCGCTTGCTGACTGGACTTTTGCTCCTGATAGGAGAGTCCACTCCAAGACACATCGATGCCCTGATGTTGATTGACTAAATTTTGGATATCCTGCATCGCTTGCCCAGAACTGACATTCTTGGCTGCATTGGCTTCCATTTGAAAGGCGCGATAACCTTGGAATCGGTTGACCACATCAGGACCACCTTCCCAAGTCACGGTGGAAAAGTTACTAAATGGAATCATTTGGTTATTTTGATTGCGTACCGACCAAGTACTTAAATCCTCAGGCTTAGAACGAAACGGCGCATCACCTTGCATGATCACGCGTTTGATCCGGCCACGATCAATGAAATCATTGATATAAGATCCACCCCATGCAGCTGACAAAGTACTGTTAATCGCCGTCTGATTCAGATCATTGGCCATCGCCAGTTTCTGATCGATATTGACCTTGAGCTTCGGCTTATCCGGCGTGGTGCGTTTATCTAACTTTTCAAAGCTGGAATACTGTTTGGCTTGTTGCTGCATCAACACAAATTGCTGTTCTAAGAACTGCCGCCCCTGACCATTGATATCTTGCAACCAAAAATCCAAGCTGTCGGTATCACCCAAACCACTGACCGAGGACGGCATACTGACAAATATTTGTGCATTTTTATTTTTACGGAAATATGCCTCTGCCCGCTCTCGGATTGCTTGCGCTGAGTTTTCTGCTCCCGGACGATCATTCCAATGTTTCAATGCGATAAAACCAGTACCTAAGTTCTGCGCAGTAGCAGAAAAGTTACGCCCATAACGCATCAAAACCAAATCAATATTTTGCTTCTCTTGTTCAAGGAAATAGCGGCGAATATCCTCACCCACTTCGATACTATTTGCCATCGGTGCGCCATCCACCAAGCGGAATTGCACACTGAGAATGCCCTGATCTTCACTCGGAATAAAACTGGTCGGCAATGCCCGATACAGCATGGCGAATGCACAGATCAATCCGACGAAAACCACAGAAACGATCCACTTATAGCGCAAGCTATAACTGATCACGCGTAAATAATGACGTCGTACATGGCCCAATTGACGGTTAAACCATTGTGCCCAAGCGGCGGATTGTGGTGCAGGTTTTAAAATTAATGCGCACAAAGCTGGGGTAAATACCAACGCCACCAATAACGACAGTGTCATTGCTGCCACCAAGGTAATCGAAAACTGACGATAGATCACCCCAGTAGAACCCGAGAAAAATGCCATCGGTATAAATACCGCAGTCAACACCAAGGTAATCCCGACCAAAGCACCACTGAGCTCTTGCATCGATTCAATCGAGGCTTGTTTGGCGCTGATGTTCTTTTCATGCATCAGGCGTTCAACGTTTTCCACCACCACGATCGCATCATCCACCAACAGTCCAATCGCCAGCACCAAAGCAAATAAAGTCAATGTGTTGACACTCATGCCAAACACATACAACACCGCAAAGGTACCCAAGATCACGATCGGTACGGTCATGGTCGGGATCAAGGTCGCACGCCAATTTTGCAAGAAGATAAACATCACCACGATGACCAAGATAATCGCCTCAATCAGCGTCTTGACCACCTCTTTAATCGACTCTTGCACAAAGGGCGTATTATCTCGTGGATAAACGATCTGATAACCTTGAGGCAGATTTTCAGATATTTTATTCAGTTCGGTTTTAATCCGTGCCGAAGTGGCCAATGCATTGGCACCTGACGACAAAGAAATCGCCATACCCGCAGAAGGAAATCCATTGATGGTATTAAAACTCTGATAGTTCTCTGCACCCAACTCCACCCGAGCAACATCTTTGAGATAAACAAAGCTACCGTCTGCTTTGGCTTTGACGATAATATTATTAAACTCATCGACGCTGCGTAATCTTGAGCCTGCGGTAACCTTGGCATTTAAATATTGCTCGTCGACACTGGGTAAATCTCCAATCCCCCCTGCCGCGACTTGCGTATTTTGTAATTCAATCGCAGCACGTATATCACTCGGCATCAGGTTATATTGTTTGAGTTGATTTGGATTTAACCAAATCCTCATCGCAAACTGAGATCCAAAAACATCGACCTCCCCAACACCATCTATTCGCGCTACTTCTTGTTCTATCTGAGTACTCAGATAATCGGACATTTGAATATTGCTACTACGCCCACTGTCATCATATAAACCGACGACCATAAAAGTATCGCCTAAGGATTTATAAACATTCACCCCTTGGCGTTGCACATCTTCAGGTAAGCGATTAATCACCCCATTAATACTGTTTTGCACTTGGACTTGTGCAGTATCTGGATCAGTGCCATTTTCAAAACTAATACTGATCCGACTCCGACCAGAAGAATCACTACTCGAACTAAAATAAAGTAAATGATCAATGCCTTTGATCTGTTGTTCTAGTGCTTGGGTAACACTCTCTTCAACAGTTTCAGCATCTGCGCCGGCATAAGTGGTGGAAACCGTAATCCGTGGAGGTGCAATATCAGGATAACGCTCTACAGGTAAATTGATGACAGCAAAAATACCCAGCGCCATCACGATAATCGCGAGCACACCTGCAAATATAGGTCGATGTATAAAAAATTTAGAAAGCATGGGGGTTTCTATGTTTTATGCTGTTAAAACAGCGTATTAGGATAAAAGAATATGGAGATACATGTTATTGATATTCAATGACTAATAATCAAAACTCAATCATTTTTACATAATATATGATCAATAATGAAATTAAGAATAAATTATGTAGAAATACTTAATTTATTCCCGCCTGTCATGAAAATTTCACTACATCTACTTAAAATTAGCTTGAATCGCAATCCAGTTTACCTCTTATTCCAATCAATTTCAGAGTTTAAAAATGATTAAAAAAATAGTATGGCTGATCAGCTTAACCGCACTTGCAGGATGCAATGATAACGACAAAACTCAGGATCATGCATCAGAAACGCCGCAATATACTGAGCCCAAAGTTCTAATCATCGGACATCGAGGTGCAAGCGCACTTCGGCCTGAGCACACCCTCGCAGCCTATCAAAAAGCCATGGATGATGGTGCTGACTTTATTGAACCTGATTTAGTATCCACCAAAGATGGTTATTTAGTGGCAAGACATGAAAATGAAATCGGTGGCACCACCAATGTCGCGACGCTTGCTCAATTTGCTGATCGAAAATTCAGTAAAACAATTGATGGCATCAACCTGACCGGTTGGTTTACTGAAGATTTTAGTTTAACTGAACTGAACCAACTAAAAGCACGTGAGCGTATTCCAGAAATTCGCCCTGACAATACTCAATACAACGACCAATATGCGATCCCAACCCTAGAGCAAATTATTGAACTCGCTGAAAACCACTACAAAAAAACAGGTAAAATCGTTGGGCTGTATATCGAAACCAAACATCCGACCTATTTTAAAAACCTAAACTTGAGTATGGAGGATCGGCTACTTAAAACCCTATCTCAATATAAATACACCCGTGAAATTGCCCCGATTTATTTACAATCTTTTGAGGTCAACAACCTCAAATATATGAGCGAGCAGTTAAAACTACATAAGAGTCTGAAGCACGCCAAGATCGTGCAATTGTATGATGCACGTGATGTACGACCTGCAGATCAAAGCAATCAAATCAGCTATGCTGAAATGGCCACGCCGACCGGATTAAAAAATGTTGCTCAATACGCCCAAGGTGTCGGCCCAAGCAAAGACTATATTATCAATGCCAATGCGCAGGTCACGAATTTTCTTCAGGACGCACATGCAGCAGGCCTCAAAGTACATCCTTATACCTTCCGCCCTGAAAATAACTTTTTAGCAGGGCCGCTGAAATGTAGTGGCCCCGCTCAGCAACGCTGTGAAGCAGGCGCCAACAAAGAATTTGAAATGTTCTTTAAAGCTGGCGTCGATGGTGTGTTTAGTGATGATCCAGGTTTGGCGCGTAAAGCCTTAAACAGTTATGACAAAGCAAGCTCAACCAGAAAACCTTAAGTAAAACACATCACTTATAATGCAGTGCCTCAGCTTTGTTGAAATTTGATTTATGAATTGACAACAGGCGCTAAGGCACTGCTCCAAATTAACTAGCCCCCACCACAACATCTAAATCCTCGACTTATTACTTATATACTGCGTATTAATCTTAATTTAAGCGTTCCATGTTAAATTAAGCAAAATTTCTTATTACTTAGTGTTATGAATAATTCCTCTCCATTTAAAGGTAAAACCGGACTAAAACGTATCGTCAATGCAACAGGTTATTCTGTTGCAGGCTTTAAAGCCGCCTTTGTGAATGAAGCTGCATTTCGACAAATTGTTTTGCTGAATATCATCCTCATCCCAATGACTTTCTTTCTCAACGTCACTCAAGCCGAACAGGCCATCATGGTGGCTGTATGTCTATTGGCGATTATCGTTGAGTTATTTAACTCTGCGATTGAAGCGGTGGTTGATCGCGTGTCTTTAGAGAAACACGACTTATCTAAAAATGCCAAAGATATGGGAAGCGCTGCACAATTTATTGCTTTAAGTATTATTGTGATTACTTGGTCGATTATTTTATTTTTATAATTTATTAAACAGCTCAATATCGCGATTTGATTTACTCGGATCGCTTTTTTTATTTATCCAGCTCAGCTCATCGTCAAAGCTCAGTCCTTGCTTTGACTTAAATTAGCTAAAAAAAGAGCTGAACCTTAAAATTAAGATTCAGCTCCGATTGCTTATTGAACTAGGATCTGAGGGATCCGTTCAATCCGTATTATTTACCACCAAATACGTAAGCAACACCTACACGACCACCAACTTCACCGCCACCAGCAACACCAAGTGCGCCACTGAATGAAGTACGGCCATCAGCAAGAACAGTAGCTACACCAAGTGCACCAGCGCCTTCGCTCTTATACATACCAGCACCACCGAATACAGCAGTTTGGCCAGCGCTTAGGTTAGGGATTGCTTGTTGAGCAGCTAACGCGATCGCGATACCACGGTAAGAAGTTTTCTCAACGTCATCGATACGGTTGTTCAATTGATCAACACG
>JASLJB010000210.1 GCA_030152605.1 Acinetobacter sp.
CTAAATACAACCCTGTGGCCAACCCAGACCGCGCGCTTGAACGCCGCAACTGGATCTTGGGACGTATGCTGCAACTGGGTTATATCAATCAAACCGAATATCAAACCGCCGTCGCTGAACCGATCAACCTCAACATGCCCAATCGTGGCACCAGTAACAAACACCCCTATGTCGGTGAAATGGTACGTTCAGAGTTGGTCTCCAAGTTTGGTGAACAAGCAATTGATTCGGGTTACAAGGTCTACACCACCATTGACAGCAAACGCCAAGCTTATGCAGAAGCGGCAGTGCAAAATGGCTTAGAAGCCTATGACCGTCGTCATGGCTGGCGTGGTCCTGAGGCACATGACAAACCCTTAAAAGACTTTATGCCCTATGCCAATACCTATCCGGCTCAAGTCACCAAAGTATATAAAAATAGTTTTGATGCGCTGATGCAAGATGGCCAGACCGTCACCATTCCATGGTCAGGCATGTCTTGGGTACGCCCGTATCGCAACGCCAACAGTGTCGGCGGCGCGCCAAGTTCAGCAGCGCAAATCGTCAAAGTCAAAGATATCGTCCGCTTGAGACCGAACGAAGAAAAAACCGCATGGTCGATGGTGCAAGTGCCTAAAGTTCAAGGTCAGTTGATCTCCATCAATCCCAACGATGGTTCGATCATCGCTGTGGTCGGAGGCTATAACTTTTATCAATCCAAATTTAACCGTGCCATCCAAGGCTGGCGTCAACCGGGTTCAACCATCAAACCCTTTGTCTATGCCTTGGCGCTTGAGCGTGGCATGACCCCCTACACAATGGTCGAAGACAATCCGATCACCATCGGTCGTTGGTCACCGCGTAACTCAGATGGTCGCTACTTGGGGATGATCCCGCTGCGTCGTGCGCTGTACTTATCACGTAATACTGTATCGGTTCGACTGCTGCAAAGTGTCGGTATCGAACGTACTCGACAACTATTTATGGACTTTGGTCTGCAAGAAGATCAAATCCCACGTAACTACACCATCGCCCTCGGCACCCCGCAAGTATTACCGATCCAAATGGCGACCGGTTATGCTGCGATTGCCAATGGTGGCTATCGTGTGCAACCGCACTTTATTAGTCGGATCGAAGATGCATACGGCAAGGTCATTTACGAAGCCAACCCTGAATATGCCTGCGTCAACTGTGTCATCAACGACAAGGCGAAGCCGGTCGTGACCGAATCAAATACGCCAGATGATGAGGCGATTCAAAGCACCATGCAAAGTGCTTCTGAGCCAGTCATCGATGCAGTACCGGCCTCTGCAGCGAAGAAAATCAGCAAAGAAGAACAAAGCCAATATCGCCAAGCACAGCGCATCTTAAAATCCAGCTCTGCCTTTGATATGGCCAATATTCTGCGCGATGTGATCTTGCATGGTACTGGTCGTGCGGCGCTGAAAATTGGTCGTGATGATCTCGCGGGTAAAACCGGGACCACCAACGATGCCAAAGATGCGTGGTTTGCTGGCTTTAACGGCAAAGTCGTGACGGTCACTTGGGTTGGCTTTGATCAACCGACCACACTTGGTCGTCGTGAGTACGGTGGTATCGCCGCCTTGCCGATCTGGGTGTCTTATATGGGTAAATCTCTACAAGGCACACCATCAGCATGGGTACAGTTAGACAAAGATGCCAAAGCACCACTGACTCGCGAACAACGTGGTCAAGCACAGTTCCAAGTGCAAGAGGTGGAGAAAGAGGACTATCGCGCGACACCGCCACTGGCACGTCCGATTTATCGCCCGGCGCCTGTCGCACCGGCGCGCAATCCATCGCGTGACTTTGAAGACTTACCGGGCGATGAGAGCAACAAACCGGTCCGACCTGCTGCACCTTCCACAGCGACTCCAGCCTCCCCTGCCAAGAAAGATGCACCGGCACGTGACTCTTTGGAAAGCTTGATCAATGAAGTGCAGTAAGCAGCGAGTTTAAAACGCCAGTACAGCTCTCGCAGAAACAACAACGCCAGCCACATCGGGCTGGCGTTGTTGTATTCAAAAGCATTGTTTGTTCGTTAAAAAAGAACCGCGGATGGATTTAAAGCTTAAGCTTCAACTTGGCCCGCGTCTTGATCCGCTGTTACCGCTTCAGTTTTTGCTTTCTTCTGAAAGACATAGATTTGGAAACTGGCGCTCAAGGCAAACTGATCCAGTTGCTCCAACTGGGCACGCTTTTCAGGCTTGGCTTTATAGGCATACGGGGTCATGGCGATTAAGTTCTTGAGCTGTGCCTGTGGCAAGTTCAATTCTGCATCTACCACACGTTGCTCAATCAGCTCAAAATGATGCTGCAATTGATCGACAAACTTTTGTGGTAGATGCGGATTGACCTGTTCAAATAAAGCCTCACGCAGCGCATAAAGATGCTGTTCTGCCGGTGTCACCACCAACAAATAGCCTTCAGGCTTGAGTACGCGCAGGATCTCTTGTTCTGGGATCGGACTAAACAGACTGCTACAGAGATCAATCGACTGATCCAACACCGGTAACACCGCACCGGTGCCCACCACCCAAGTCACTTTGGGATTAAGTTTAGCTGCTACCTGTACGGCATTTTTGGCGATATCGACCCCGATGCAGTGCTGTACTTGGCCTTGCATCGCACTGGTGTAGTAGCCTTCACCACAGCCGATATCCAACAGACTTGTCACCTTGAGCGCTTGGATCTGCTCAACCACCGCCTGCTGTAAGGGTTGATAGTACTGCCCTTGTAAAAATGCACGCCGTGCATCCACCGATGCGACGGTATCACCAGGGTTCTTACTGTGCTTATGTTGCACCACATGTAAATTGACATAACCTTGTTTCGCCACGTCATAACTATGCTGATTGCTGCAAAACCAGCGTTTGTTGTCCAGTTGCAGACGCTGGGCGCAGATCGGACACATTAGTAAATCCATGATTCACTCCAAGATATGAAAAGGCATGCTCAGCCATAAATAATGATGAAAAACTATAAACATGATGAAAAACCATGAAAAAAGTCGGCAATTGCCGACTTTTCAATTCGAATTTGATTAACGTAATTTTAACGTCATCAGACCCAAAACCACCAATATAATCGTGATAATCCAAAAACGAATCACCACCTGGGTTTCACGCCAGCCTTTCTTTTCATAGTGATGATGCAGCGGTGCCATTAAGAACACCCGCTTGTTACGCATCCGCAGCGAACCGATCTGTAAAAACACCGAAATCGCCTCGATCACAAATACCCCGCCCATGATCGCAAATACGATCTCTTGACGAACCATTACTGCGATGGTGCCGAGCATCGCGCCCAAAGATAAAGCACCGACATCGCCCATGAAGACTTGAGCCGGATGCGCGTTATACCACAAGAACGCCAAGCCAGCGCCGATCATCGCGGCACAGATCACCACCAATTCAGAGGCATATTTGACATA
>JASLJB010000224.1 GCA_030152605.1 Acinetobacter sp.
GTATCAAAAGAGCGATGGGCAATTTCATCTAAAATCGTTTTGTCTTTTTCATGGCCAATGCCGACCCAGATCGGAACCGAACGCTTACATAACAGCGCCGCGAGATCAAAATCATTCAGATAAGCCAAATCATTGACTGCACCGCCGCCACGGATGATCACGATCAGATCCGGTGCAAAGTCATAGGCCACGGCCCATTTACGTAAACTTTGACTGATCGCATCACTGATACTTTGTGCTGCAGTGTTGCCTTGAAAAGTTGCAGTTTGATAGGCGAAATGACAGAGCTTTGCATCTTCTAAGCGTTGTGCATCTTTTTGGAAGTCACCGAGTCCGGCAGCATTTTCAGGTGCAATGACAATAACATGCTGTATATCAAAGGGTGCGGCAAGCGCCTTATTGCGACCGACCAAGCCGTGTTGTTCAAGTTGAGTTAAGATTTGCTGATAGCGCCGTGCCAGGTCTCCGAGGGTATAGCTCGAATCAATATCTTCAATGGTTAAGGAAAATCCGTACTGAGGATCGAAGCGTGCTTTGACTCGGATCAATACATTCAGGTCACGAGATAGGGTTACACCACTGTCACGTTCAAACTTTGACACGACTTTTGTTGCTGTGAATTTCCACAAGGTGGCTTTGCAACTGGCGATGACTTTGTCTGTATCTTGATCTTTTTCTGATAATTCAAGATAGTAATGTCCATTTTTAATATTTAAATTACGTATTTCAGCTTTCACCCATACGGACTGATTGAAACTTAGATGAATTAAATCTTGGACGTGACCCAAGTATTCACTTAAAGTTAATTGGAGGTCGGACATAGCTACAAACAAGTATTAAATTTGTCAAAATAGTATCGTGTTGTTGTGTTAAAGGCAAACAGCCTCTATTGACCTATAACGGCTAATATGGCATATTTGCGCTCTAGTAGACGGTGCGCTTGCGTGCCTTACTAAATTTGAAAGCTCGCTTCGGTGAGTTTTTTAATGCACTCTAGTAAGTAGTAATGAGTAAATAGTCTGTAGCAGTATCTTTTAGTTCGTGGTTTAAATTTTAATCCTTCGTTGCTGATGATTCAGTTTCATCATTATTTCAAATTCGTATGTTATTAAGAGTCGATTCAATTTTAAATTTTAGGATTAAGTATGTCTAATATTGTTACTGGTACTGTTAAGTGGTTTAACGAAACTAAAGGTTTTGGCTTTATTCAACAAGATTCTGGTCAAGACGTTTTTGCTCATTATAGCGAAATCCAAAGCGACGGTTTCAAAGTATTAAACGAAGGTCAGCGTGTTCAGTTCGAAGTAACTGACGGCAAAAAAGGTCCACAAGCAAGCAGCATCAAAGTAATTGGCTAATCCGCCCTTACTTTTAAAGAATATAACTAAATTAAGTCCTTGTTTTTATAATTAGACTGATTTAGTGATTAAAGCTCACAGATGTGGGCTTTTTTTGTGACTTCAATTTGTTGTTTAGATCACTTCAGCATACAGTGGATGCTAGAAGGTGTGTTTGTAGACAGTTTGTAGCTATACTCAGACTTGATCTTGATTGAGACAAAATTGAAAAAATGGATGTAAAACCATTGTTTAATGCTGAATTGGCAGTTGAATTAGGCTTTTGCCTTTACATCGTTTTTACAATCTCACATAATGCTTTTTCATACAAATTTTGATAAACACGATCATGCGTGAAGATTGGATACATTGTTCATCGCAGTGTAGCAAGCTTAACTACAGGTCTGATATTTAAAAGGAACCTATCGCCCATGTTTGTGCGATTGTTTTATATTTTAAGAAAATATGGTGTACCCGTCAGCACACGCGAATTGATTGATCTCAATCAGGCGGTGAGCGAAGGGGTGGTCTTTGCAGATCAACAAGACTTCTATCAATTAACCAAGACGATCATGGTCAAAGATGAAAGATACTTTGATAAATTTGATCGCGCCATGAAAGATTACTTCGATGGTATCGAAAGCTTTGATCTAGATGATTTGCTTAAGCAAGTCCAAAAGATACCGAAAGAATGGTTAGATCTTGAATTATTAGAAAAGCATTTGACGCCCGAGCAGCGCGAAGCACTTGCAAAAGCGGGTTCTTTAGAAGAATTAATGAAAATGCTCGAAGAACGCCTACGTGAGCAACATAAAAAACACCAAGGCGGCAATCGAATGATCGGCACTGGAGGGACATCTCCATTTGGTGCCTATGGCGATCATTCTGAGGGTGTGCGGATCGGTGGTCCGGGACGCAAACGTTCTGCGGTGAAAGTCTGGGAACAGCGTAAGTATCAAAATCTGGATGACGAGCAAATCCTTGGTACACGGCATATGCAGCTGGCTTTACGACGTTTGCGTAAATTTGCGCGTCAAGGTGCAGCTGAAGAATTGGATGTTGATGCGACGATTCGTGAAACCGCCAAGCAAGGGATGTTGGATGTGCAGTTGGTGCCTGAACGGCGTAACCGCGTCAAGGTGTTAATGCTGTTTGATATCGGTGGATCGATGGATGCGCATGTTGCGCAATGTGAAAAATTATTTAGTGCGGCTAAATCTGAGTTTAAGACGCTGGAATATTTTTATTTTCATAATTGCCTATATGACTACGTGTGGAAGGACAATCATCGTCGTTCAGCTTCAAGAATGAGCACTTGGGACTTGTTTAATACTTATGGCAAAGACTATTGGGTCATCGTGGTGGGTGATGCCAGTATGGCACCCTATGAGTTGAAAACAGCCGGTGGTTCAGTGGAATATATGAATGATGAGTCTGGTGAGGTTTGGTTACGTCGCTTGCGCCAGCACTTTGAAAAGACCGCATGGCTCAATCCAGAAGAAAAAGCCTATTGGCATTACACACATACGATTGGTTTGATTGAACAATTGTTTGAATCACATATGTATCCAATGACTTTAAAAGGCATTGAAGATCTAACTAAATATCTAGCACGATAATCTATACATCATGGATTACATCTTATATGCACCTGATATGACATTAACTTAATTAATTATTTAAATCTAAGTTTGGATATCAGGTGCAGCGAATAAATATCAAATATCAAAAGCCGTAAAGAAACAGTGAGGGGATCGAATGGATCATCAGATTAATGGTATGGCGCTGCCTGATGAAAATGGTTTTTTTGGCCGTTATGGGGGGCAATTTATACCACCTCATCTGAAAGAGGCCATGGATGAAATTAATCAAGCCTATGAACAGATTCGACATACTGCTGAATTTCAAAATGAACTTTCCGATTTGTTGGCGCATTATGTGGGTCGACCAAGTCCGTTATTTCATGCCAAGCGTTTGTCTGATCAATTGGGTGGTGCGCAGATCTATCTAAAGCGTGAAGATCTCAACCATACCGGCGCGCACAAGATCAATCATTGTCTAGGTGAGGCATTGCTGGCCAAGTATATGGGCAAAACCAAAGTGATCGCTGAAACTGGTGCTGGGCAGCATGGTGTGGCGTTGGCGACTGCTTGCGCTCTGGTCGGTATTCCATGTGAGATTCATATGGGTCAGGTCGATATCGAGAAAGAACACCCGAACGTAGTGAAAATGAAAATTTTGGGTGCGGATCTGATTAGCGTGACTCGCGGTACTGCAACTTTAAAAGACGCAGTGGACAGTGCTTTTGATGAGTACTTAAAAGATCCTAAAAACTTTATCTATGCGATTGGCTCGGTGGTTGGTCCACATCCATTTCCAAAAATGGTGCGTGATTTCCAATGCATTATTGGTGAAGAGATTAAGCAACAATCTGCGCAACGTTTTCAGCGTCACCCGGATTATGTTGTGGCCTGTGTGGGCGGCGGTTCAAACGCTTTGGGCGCGTTTAGTGCCTTCTTAAATGAACCCGCAGTAAAACTAGTCGGGGTTGAGCCAGCGGGTCATGGTTTGGATACAGCATTGCATTCAGCGACACTGACTTTAGGTAAACCGAGTCAAATTCATGGCATGGCCTGCTATGTATTGGAAGATGAGCAGGGTGAGCCGTTGCCTGTGCACTCGATTGCTTCCGGCTTGGACTATCCAGGTGTGGGGCCGCAACACAGTTTGCTTAAAGACTTGGGTCGGGTTGAATATTCAACGGCCACAGATCAAGAATGCTTGGATGCCTTTATGACGCTTTCGCGGGTAGAGGGGATTATTCCTGCACTTGAAAGTTCGCATGCAGTTGCATGGGCATTACGTGAAGCACCGAAACTCGGTCAAGATGTGAATATCGTGGTCAATCTATCTGGACGTGGTGATAAGGATGCCGACTACGTTGCGAATAAA
>JASLJB010000233.1 GCA_030152605.1 Acinetobacter sp.
TCACGATTCTTATATTTGTCATTTTCACAGTCATTGGTTGAGGATGTATCTGCCACGGCGCGAAACATTGTCAAATCAGATGACTTTCAGCGCCTATGGCCAGTGGAGATCTCGCGAAGCACCGATGCAAAGGCCAGTTGGAAAACCACGGTAGAAGGTTATGAGGCCGGGCATGTGTACTCTGCATCGATGGGTGGGCAGGTTACGGGTCGCCGTGCCGGTACTTTGGCGGATGCGGGCTTTACTGGTGCAATCATTCTGGATGACCCACTCAAGCCTGAGGATGCATTTAGTAAGACTGCACGAAACAAGGCTAATCGTAAGATTCTAAATACGGTCAACTCGCGTAAGGCTAAGTCATCCACACCGATCATCCTGATTATGCAGCGTTTGCACGTTGAAGATCCGACCAACTTTGTGATGACGGGTAACGTGCCGGGTGAGTGGCATCAAATCACGGTACCGGCGCTGATCGATGATGCATACATTGCCAAGTTGCCTGAGCATATTCAAAAGAAGATTCCGCGTGATGTTGAGCGTGATGCCAAGGGTCGGCAAAGTTATTGGCCACTCAAGGAGTCACTGCAGTCGTTACTACAGCTTGAACAGGGTGGCCAAGATAAAGATGGTGCCACGGTATCGCGCTATACATTCAGCAGTCAGTACCAGCAAGCACCCAAAAAGCTTGGCGGTGATCTGGTCAAGGCTGACTGGTTTGGGCGTTATGTTGAGCTGCCAGTATTGAAATGGCGGGCGATCTGGGCGGACACGGCGCAGAAGGTAAAAGAGCATAACGACTATTCGGTATTTCTTTGCGGTGGTTTGGGTTATGACGATCGGCTTTATATCATCGATGTGCGCCGTGGTAAGTGGGAATCACCGGAGCTGATCAAGGAAGCCAAGGCGTTCATTAACAAACATAAAGATAGCAACACTAAAATTGGTAAGTTGCGTTATATGGCGATTGAGGATAAGGCTTCGGGTACCACATTGATTCAAACGGTATCACGGCAAACCACATTACCGATTAAGGCAATCCAGCGCAGTACAGACAAACTCACTCGAACCATGGATGTAGTGTTCTATGTGGAGGAGCGCAGAGTTTGGTTGCCGGCATCTGCGCCGTGGCTATTGAACTATATCGAAGAGATTGAAGGACTCACGGCGGATATGACCCATGATCATGATGACCAGTGGGACCCGACGATTGACGCCATTAACGACACGCTGGCGAAGAAGCCGACTGTATTTGATTAGGAAAACTTATGGCAACAAAGAAAAAGCCCGACGCCATTGGTGATGCGGGCGCATATACGAACTTTGTATCGAATATTGGTACTGACCGCGATAAGGCCTCACATGGGCGTTTTGTACGCCGTGATGTATCGGATGATCAGCTTGAAGCAGTGTATTCACACTGGTTGGCCAAGCGCATTGTGAATCGACCAGCATCAGATATGCTGCGTGCCGGTTGGTATTTTGAGGGGATTCAAGACAACAACCTTAAAGCGCTGACCGAAGCCTGTAAGAAGTATCACCTGAACCATATTCTACTGTCGGGATTGATCCTGTCGCGCCTCTATGGCGTGGTCTATGTGCTACTCGGCACGGCGGATGGCAAGCAGCTCGATCAACCGTTTGAGTTGGATAAAATGGGCCGTGGTCGTCTGGAGTTTTTCACAGTCATTAAGAAGAAGTATCTGACTGCAGACAAGAATAGCTATCTGCCACCGTCAGATTGCTATGGCCTACTCAAGCAGCCTGAGTTTTATAACCTGCAGATGAATGATGGCAAGGGTCAGCAGAAGATCCACCACAGTCGCCTGATTCCCTTTCACTATGCGGATGTGGTGAATGAAGAGCCGCAGAGCGTACTGCAGGAGGTTTATGAGGATCTGCTTGATCATGCTGGTCTAAAGAAAGCAACTGCCAGTCTGGTGCATGAATCCAAGATCGATATCATCAGAACACCGGATCTGGTCACCAAGATCAAAGATGACATGAAAGCGGTTGTAGAGCGTTTCATGAGTGTTGGTCTGCTCAAGGGTCTAAACGGCATGCTGGTCTTGGATGCTGGGGAAGAATACGACTCTAAGACCTATAACTTCGCAGGGTTGCCTGATCTGATGCGTGAGTATTCGATTCAAACTGCGGGTGCTGCCGAGATCCCTTATACGATCTTGTTTGGCCAAGCGCCTGCGGGGCTTAACGCCACCGGTGAGCATGACACGCGCAACTACTATGATTCGATCGCAACCAAGCAGGAATGGCAGTTTAAGCCGATCCTGATGAAGTTTCTCGCCGTGATCTGCCAGACGACGTTTGGTCGGCAGATACCTGAGCTAGATGTGGTGTTTAATCCGCTATGGCAGTTAGATGCCAAGATCCGCTCGGAAGTGGAGAAAGCCAATGCTGAGCGTGATGAGAAGTACTTGGATATGGGGATTATCACTGAGCCGCAAATTGCTCGGCAGTTATTGATCGATGGGGTTTATTCGGTGATCAATGATCAGCACATCAAAGAATTGGAAAGCATGGTGAAGCCGCATGACGACGATGATCCAACTGCTTAAGCCGCAGCTGCAGCAGATCAAGAAGCGTAAGAAGGGTCGCAAGGCCAAACTTAAACCCATCAAAGTGAATCGCCGTGTAGAGTTGTATTACACACGGCAGCTCTTGGCCATATCGAAGTACTGCCAAGAACAGGCAGATGAATTGGTATTGCCGGCCGTGGGTGAGAATATCGGTGATGGTTGGTTCTCTGAGCTATTTGCCAAGCTGAAAGATAGAGTCGTCAAATACTCGGTTGAAGCTGCAGAGCCACTGGCGACTAAGGTGGTGGTGGATGTGCGTGTTGATGTGGATGGTCAGATTGCCAAGCACACCAAATCAGCCCTTGGGGTAGACCTAACACCGTTCTATCGTGCTACTGATATTCAGACTGTGGTGAACGCGAATATTGAGGCCAACGTGGCTTTGATTAAGTCGATCCCAAACCAGTACGCTGATAAGCTTGAGGCGCTGGTGCATAACGCGCTGCAGACAGGGCAGACTAATGAGGAGTTGGCACAGGCCATTAAGCAGTTGGGTGTGAGTACTGATTACCGTGCACGCTTAATTGCCGGTGACCAGATGGGCAAGATCAACGGCAATATCAATAAGGCGCGTCAGGTGTCGATGGGTGTTGAGACCTATGTGTGGTTATCGGCCAAGGATGAGCGAGTACGCTTAGATCATCAGCATAAGGATGGTAAAACTTTTCGATGGGATGACCCACCAAGTGGGGGCCATCCGGGTGAGCCGATTCGATGTCGCTGCACGGCGCTGCCAAATTATGAGGATATTTTGATTGACTGATTATCAAACTTGTGGCAAGTGCCTAGCATGCACTCAATACAATGGCACCAATGGCAATGGCTACCAGCCTTGTCATAACCCTAGGCCTAACCCCGCACCTCCACCACCAATGGTTTCAAGACCACCTGTAAATCTCACAGGATCGGCTACACCAGAACAGATTGAACAAATTAGGGAGCTGACTTTGAGGAAAGCCTTACTTTCGGTTCTATTAATCTCAATTCCGATATTGTTATGGAAGTTAGATGCGATAATTTTGGCGTTAAAGTCCTGATTCTTCACCGCAAACATATGTGCCACCTTCGGGTGGTTTTTTATTGAGCGCAATTTATGGATAAAACAAAAGTTAAAAGACCAGTACCACCCACTGTAAAGACCCCGCCTTTAGTTGAGGAGGGTGAAGCACCCAATCTAGAGCTAGGCTTCTTTATCATTTTTATCTGTCTGCTTGTGATGTTCTTGCTATTAGGGATCGGAACAACTTTATGAAGTTACTCTACCAACTCAAAATCGGGGACTTTGCTCCGAGCGAATCGTCACGATCATTCACCAAAGAAGGGTATTTGAAGTGTGTTGGCGTTCGCTTGGCCAAGGCCCCACAAGTACGTCAGTATTATGCCTATGAGTTCCCGAGCTTAACGGGATTCACGGCGGATCAAGTCATCAATGTCTACACACCTGCAGAGGAGCTATTCAAGCCCGAGGTGGTGCTGAGCTTTGATGGCGTAGACACAACTGACTATCACCCACCCAAGAACGAGATCAATGCTTCCAACTGGAAGGACTACCACACCGGTATCTGCGAGAACGTGCGCGTAGAAGGTGAGTATCTGGTGGGCGATCTGCTGATCAAAGACAAGAACAGCATTGATCTGATTCAGAGCAATGAGCGTGTTGAGATATCACTCGGCTATGGCGCGCTACTGGTGATTGAATCCGGCACGGCGCCAGACGGTACACCATACCAAGCCAAATTTATTAATTTTGTAGGCAATCACGTGGCACTGGTCAAATACGGTCGCTGTGGCGGTGACTGTCGGATCGGTGATGAAAAAACAAACCCAAAGGGGGAAACCATGGAAGTAATCGTAAACGGCATTCGTTTTGATGTAGGCGATAACAAGCCTTTAGCGGATGCACTCAAGCTGCAGCAAGAGCAGCTGGAGAATCTGAAAGCAGCAAAACTCAAAGTTGGCGATCAGCAGTTCGCCGTGGGTGATGAATTACCTGCAGTACAAGCACTAGTCAATACACTGCAAACCGAAAACGGTCAGCTTAAGCAACAGGTCGGTGATCTTGAAAAGAATCAGATCACGCCTGAAAAGTTGGATCAAGTTGTAGCAGAGCGTGCCGCCGTGGTCGCAGATGCTCAGGCCTTGGCACCCGGTGTGAAAACCGAAGGTTGTAGCTGCGAGCAGATCAAACGTGATGTGGTCGCTGCCAAAGCCGGTGATGCCTTGGTCACGGCGGTGCTCGGTGGTGTCGCCGTGGGTGATGCCAAGCCAGATCAGATCGATACGGTGTTTCGCGCACTGTCAGCAGTGAAGGCAACCACGCCAACCAACTCAGTCGGTGATGCGTTGAAGACCTTCCAAGAACAACAGGTCGGCGATGCTGATCCAAATGCCAATCAACAACCGGCTTATAACAAAGCCAATGCCTATAAAACCATTTAAGGGTCAAAGACTATGGTTAAACAATACGATCAATTGCCGGGGATGAAAGCTCGGCTCGGTGGTCCCGAAGATGTGCTGTCCATCCATGTATCCGGTGACGCCGTGTTTACAGATGGTGATGTGGTGGTACGCAATACCGATGGTCAAACTGTATCTGCGGTGAAAGACGGCAGTAATACCAAGTTTGGGATTAGCGTGCGTCACGGCGTAGGCAAGTCAGGCCGTACTGCAGCAGGCAAAGAAGCTTATAAGCTCGGTGATGTTGCTCCAATCATGACCATTGGTTCGATCTGGGTGAAGGTGGGTGCACCAGTCACCGATATTAGCGCCAAAGTCTTTGTGAAGACCGCCGATGGTACCACTGCAGCGCCACTCGGATCTTTGTCATCCGCTGACACCGATGGCACCGAATTCCCCAATGCATCTTGGGAAACCATTTCAAATGAACAGGGCTTTGCCGTTGTTCGCTTATTAGGGGCATAACACATGAGTAATAAGACTGCTCACATGAAGCTACGCTTAACGCCAGTAGCCAGTATCATCCAAGCACAGATCGGCGATGCGTTTAATATTGATGCATTGGCTCAATTGTTCGTAAAGCTTGAAGAAACCAACGAAATGACCCCTCAGCTTGAGCAGGTCATGGATTATGCGAAATACATTCCTGTCACAGGTGTGAATGGTGTATTTGGTGGTGGCGAAGTGCTGTCGCGAAAACGCGGTGTGGGAATGGGTAAAGACTATTCTGGTACCGGTGGTGATACCCCATTGGCCGAAGTCGAATATGACACAGTGTCGTTGCCGATCCGAGTGGGTACGATTGGCTATCGTTATGCGATCTTGGAGCTGGCAGCTGCACAGCAAATGAATGTTCAGCTTGAATCTGACAAGGTTCAGGCTGCGCGTTTGGCTGCGGAAAAACACCTTTCGCAAATTGCATGGTATGGCAATAAGCTTGCCGGCATTAACGGCTTCCTTAATCAGACCGGTGTAACGGTGATCACGGCGCAACATGCTTGGGCTACGGCAACCGTTGAGCAGGTACTTGCTGACTTTAACGCCAGCCTTGCCGATGCGGATGATCTTTTTGACAATGATGCATCGGTGCAGCCGGATACCTACTTGATGGCCTCCAATCAGTACATGTCACTGTCTTCGCGTGTGGTGCCGGACTCAGGTGGCAAGACCTTCCTAAAGTTCATTGAAGAAAACAACATCTTCGCCACTCAGTCCAAGCCTTTGACGATTCGTGGTTTAGGTCGCTCCAACGGCCAAGGCACCGCCAAAGCGGATCGCTCGATCATTTATCGCCGTGATCCAAGCTGTATTCAAATGAAAGCTGATGATGTACAGTTCTTGGCAGCTCAGCCTGTGGACTTAGATATTAAGGTGCCGGGGCATTACAAATATCAGGGCGTTTGGCTCAAGCGCGTTGACTCAATGCGTTACATGGATCACCAGTAAGGATTAATACAACATGGCTAAATATTCATACACATATAGCGGCGAACAAGCCGCTTTTATTTTGTCTGGCGTTTGTGTTTTACCTGCAGGTGTTGCGGTAGAACTCGAAGGCAGTGATCACGAAGCTTTGGCGAACAATAAGTTTGTGAAGCACTTGGTTGATCATGGTGAACTTTCAATTACTGAAATTGAAGGCGATTCAGTAATGACTGACCTTGAAAATACCGAAGATCCTTTAACTGATGCTCTCGGCATTAAAGAAGTCCGCGCGGCGCTCAAGGATCTTGGGATTGCATTCACGACCAAAGAAACCCTTGAGCAGTTGCAAGCGAAGTTAGCTCAAGTCACTGAATAAGGTGCAGTCATGGACCCACAGGCATTCCGACAAAAATTCAAATACGACACGGCGCTTCTCAATCTGACTGATGCAGAAATTGCGGATGCACTTGAAGAAGCGGATCTGGTCGTATCTACGCTTGAGTTTGGCGCATTAAAAGAACGTGCTGTGGGTCTATATGCAGCACACATTCTAAAGGTCGGACTCAAATCCAAGTCAGGTAATGGCTTCTCGGATGCTGCAAGTATGTCGATCGCAGGACAGGCTGTGAGTTATTCACGTTCTAATACTGAATCGTTCTACAGTCACAGCATTTATGGTCAGCGTTACCTGGCACTTAAAAACTCAATTCCAATCGATAGCGTAGGCACCAATCCCAATCGATTAGGTGTTGGTGCTTTCGTAATCTAGGAAAAAGCATGTTATTTAAATATCAAGCACCTGCAACCTACAAGTCCACATCGATTGTGTTTGCAGGTCGAAAAATTCAAGTTAAAAATGGCGTGGTCGAATCCAACGATGACATTTTCAATATCCTTGCACCACTCGGGTTTAAGCGTATTGAAGCTGCTGAACGTAAGGTGACTGCAGCAAAGGCATAGGGTGAGCCGTGGAGACTAATCGGGTTGATGTTCAGGTTGACTTTAATGACATGAACGATCGGGTGCGGGCAGAGATACGCCGTACAGTGAATGCGTTGACTTTGAAACTACAGCGAACCATTCAAGAAGATAAGCTCTCGGGTCAAAACTTGAATGTGCAGTCAGGTCGCTTGCGAGGCTCTATGTCATCCAAGGTTGAAGAAACCGAGGGTTCAATCGAGGGGACCGTGGGAGCTGGTGGCTCATTGGTGCGCTATGCATTCGTGCATGAGTTTGGGTTGGAGGATACGCTGAGCATCAAAGAGCATTTACGCAATATCAAAAAAGCATTTGGTCGACCAATTACACCCAAGCAGATCACAATTAAGGCGCACTCTAGAAAAGCCTACTTTCTGGAGCGTCGCTTTATGCGTGATTCATTAGATGAGGTTTCAAAGATCGTTCCTAAGAATATCGATGCAGCAGTTCAGCGAGGGCTAAATGCAAAGTGAAGCAATATACCAAGCACTGTTTGATCGCTTAAAAGGGATTGATGGGATCGTCACGGCGAGTCGTCGTTTGCGGCACTTCAACCACGTACAGCCGGAAGAACGCCCAGCATTGTTTGTTACGCAGGGCAATCAACTGGAAGTACCGGTAAAGGGCCTAAACGCCAAGATTGAGCTTGAAGCGTCAGTCTATGTTTATATTCATGAAGCTGATACGAGCATGGCGCCATCGACACAGCTTAATGTATTGATCGATCGAGTCCGTGAGGCAATCAAGCCGGACTATCCTGAAATCTGTGAATATCAGCGTTTGGGTGGTCTGGTTGAGCATTGCTGGATTGATGGCACGATCGAAGTGTTCGAAGCTGTTGAGAACATGCTCGATGACCAGGGCATTGCCATTATCCCAATCCGAATACTCACTACCCACTAATACAAATCAAATCTAAAGACCGCCGTGATGGCGGTTTTCTCATTTCAAGAGGTCTATATGGCTCAATATTTATTTGGTGCTGGCAAAATCTTTGCTACACCGATTCAGGACGTTTATGGCCAACCAATCAGTAATGCAACGCCAGTGGAGGTTGGAGTACTGCAGTCTGTGTCGGTTGATATCAGTTATGACTTAAAAGAGCTGTTTGGTCGCGGGCAGTTCGCCGTGGATGCAGCGCGTGGTAAAGGCTCAATCAAGTGCAAGGCAACAATGGGCCGTATCAATGGTGCACTGCTTAACTCGATCTTCTTTGGTGGTGTGGTGTCGGAAGGTGGTATTGAAACGATCGCACAGACCATCAATGGTGAGGTGATTCCTGAAGGTGGCAAGCTTACGCCTGTGGTACCCAATACAGGCACATTTACCAAAGACCTTGGTGTGACCGATGGTAAGGCGGTTCCGTTGGTTCGTGTCGCAGCCACACCAGAAGCCGGTCAATACAGTGTTGATGACAAAACAGGGGCTTATACCTTTGCCACGGCGGAGGTGGGCAAGACTGTATTTATCAGCTTCAAATACTCAGCGACGGTGGCAGGTGCCAAGTCGGGTTTGGTGAATAACCTCGACATGGGCTATACGCCCGAGTTCGCCGTGGATCTGATGCGTGACTATAAAGGCAAGGTCCTACAAATGGATTTCTTCCGCTGTACCAGTAACAAGCTGGCATTTAGCTCAAAGCAGGATGATTATGATCTGCCTGAATTTGAGTTTCAGCCTATGGCGGATGATTTAAACCGCGTATTCAGATGGACAACTTCGGAGTAAGTAGATGCAACTCAAAGCAGTAGATTATCCGCGCGGTAATGAAAAAACGATTGCTGGTCAAACATTGATTTTCGCCCCATTACCATTGGGTGCCATTGAAAAATACCAAGATCAGCTGGCCAGTAATAATGTTCCGATCGCAAGCGTTATTGATTTGGCGCATATTTCCTTAAAACGTAACTACCCTGATATTCAGCGTGAACTTGTTGCGAATGAAATTGTGGACATGGCCAATATGGAAGAAGTGCTAGGCCTAATCACCAGTACCTCAGGTTTAACCCATACTGGCGAAAAGACTGGTGAACAGTCGGGGGAATAGATTGGGAGGAGCTATACACGCATTTAATGCTCACGGCGGGGAAAGATTTTGAATACATTCGTTATGAATTCGATATTCCACGCTTAAACGCATTAAATGCCTGTAATAGTAAAACCCCTCCCACACATATTGGTGTACAGCGCCTTTGCCGAATGATTGAAGCATTTATGGGGATCGAGGACGACTCACATGCCGAACAGCATGAATCTGATTCAGATGACGATGATGACTTAATGGCAGATTTATATAATTTCCCACAGGGTGGCTAAGGCTGCCCTGATTGTTTAAAGTTAAAGATATATTTACTAGTGATATCACCATGAAGAAAATATTATTTTTATTGGGTCTGTTGTGTGTTGGTACAGTTGCTGCTGCTAATGATGATAAGTGTCGCTCCATTTATCGCCATGCGGAGATAACCATGGATCAAAGGCAAAATGGTGTTACTTTAGTGCATCAGTTGCAAACGGTCGATGGTCTTGAGTTATCTGCAAATGAGAAGTCATTTAAAGATTTACTATATGTAATGATTGAAGAGGCTTATGAGCAGAGTAGATACAATAGCGAAAAGATTCAACAGGAGGTAACCCAGGAGTTTGCAGCAAAATGGTATTTACGCTGCATCAGGGGGAATAGATAGTGATAGTTAAATTATTGTCAGGATTTTTTGCTCAAAAGAATAACAATCACAAAATTCAAGATAGGATTGTATTTGAAGGGGTACATAGTATTGATCTAACGTGTTGGTGGCTGGATGCTTTCACAATAAGTGAGAGAAAATTAATTTATGAGATTTTCACACCAAACGAAATAGAATTATCTGGCTCATCAGCTAAGAGGCCAATTTTCACTATAAGTAGCTTCAACATCACGAATGAGCCTATTTTACCTTTTATAGAAAATCTATCACAGTATATTTCTAAGCATGATGAATTGGCTAATAGGGTATTTTTAAAATACTTAGAATTAGCTCAACTAGATCCCATGTGTGACACAGAAATGCTTAAAACATGCAAGGATTACCGAAATTGGTTCTTTGCAAGACAAATGAATTTTTACCATTTATCAAATTACAAGAAAATGGATACAAGAAAAGTGGCATTTTCTTATGGCAACTACGAAAAAGCACCAGACGATTGTAAGGGTTTAGATGGAAAAGTCTTTAGTGTGGATTCGGGCATTGTTACAGATCACTGGGGTGCTTATAGTCCAAACTGTAGGTGTGTCTTGCTCCCAGAGATAGAAGAGGGTGTTTTGATAGATTAGCCCACCTAATAAGTTAGACTTCATAACCGCCATCACGGCGGTTTTTTTATGCCTGGAGATTGGAAATGGCAAGCAATAATCGAGTGGAAGTCCATATTGGTGCGAATACTTCCGACCTGAAATCAGGCATGAAAGATTCTGAAAGCATCGTTAATAAGACTGCGAAAGAAATTGTAAATACGGGTAAGGCGACCACGTTTAAGGTTGACCTATCTGGCATGGAAAGAAGCTTTGAACAGGCATCTAAAAACATTCAAAGCAACATGCAAAACCTAAGCACCAATATTAGTAATTCTTTCAATCAAAGCTTTGCGTCAGTTTCAAGCTCTTTTAAATCGATGACCTCGCTCTTTGCGGGCGCAGTGACGATTAAGGGAATTACCGACATGGCGGACGGTTATGTACAGATGGGTGCGCAGATCCGCAATGCCTCAGCCAGTACTGCTGAATACAACAAGGTCCAAGAGCATTTACTAGAGACAGCCAACACCACCTATCGCTCACTCGAAGAGGCACAACAAGTCTACCTTGATGTCGGTGGGGCGCTAAAAGCATTTGGTACCACCACTGAGGATGCATTGCGCATTACTGATAGCTTGTCATTTAGTTTCACCCACAATGCCACAGCATCTGACAAAGCTGCTTCCGCAACCAGCGCTTTCATGAAAAGTATTTATAGCGGTAAAGTCACTGGTGATGCCTTTGTCACCATGCTTTCAGCGATCCCAAGTGTGGTTGATGATTTGTCGGTGAGCATGGACCTACCTAAGGATAAAATCCTTGAAATGGGTAATGCTGGGATGATCACTGGCGATCAACTCAAAAAAGCATTTAACCAAAGTCGTGAGGCAAATGAAGATCTGGCCAACGCTATGGAAAATAGTGTTAAGGATGGTCTTACTGTCCTGAGAACAGAGTTATCTGTATTTGTGGGTAAAGCCAACGAAGCATATGCAATTACAGGTAAAGTCTCGGCTGTATTGGTTGCTTTGGGCAAGAACATCGATACTGTTGCTGCAGGGCTTGGCGCCGTGGCTGCTGTAATGGCCACAAGATATATTGTTCAGATGGCTCTATCCATCAAAACAACCATTGCTGCTACGATTGAAAATGTGCGCAATCAAGCGAGTTTATCGGCCTTGTCTGTACAGGCGACAGCAACAACACGCAGCATGGTTGTACTTCGTGGTGCGATGGCT